>JBKJQD010000167.1:0-3818 GCA_046594125.1 Aestuariivirga sp. | reverse complement strand
TCGACATCATCCAGTGGTCGCCGGATGTGGCATCTTTCGTAGTCAATGCGCTGGCACCCGCCGAAGTCACCAAGGTGGTGCTCGACGAGGAAGCCGAGCGCATCGAAGTGGTGGTGCCCGACGAGCAATTGTCGCTGGCCATCGGGCGGCGCGGACAGAATGTGCGCCTTGCCTCGCAACTCACCGGCTGGGACATCGACATCATGACGGAAGCCGAGGAATCAGAGCGCCGCCAGAAGGAATTCGCGGCGCGCACACAGCGCTTCATTGATGCTCTCGATGTCGACGAAACATTGGCCCAGCTTCTGGCGTCGGAAGGTTTCGACACGGTCGAGGAAGTGGCTTTCGTCGACTTGCATGAAATCGCCTCGATCGAAGGACTCGATGATCAGACGGCGGAGGAATTGCAAAACCGGGCGCGCGAGTATCTCGACCGTGCCACGGCCGAACTCGATGCGAAGCGCGTCGAACTTGGTGTGCTCGATGAGTTGAAGGAGATCGAGGGCCTGACACCAGCCATGCTGGTGGCGCTTGGTGAAGCCGAGGTCAAGTCAATCGAGGATCTGGCGGGCTGTGCGTCGGACGATCTGATCGGCTGGAGCGAGCGCAAGGACGGCCAGACGGTCAAGCACAAGGGGGCTTTCACCGATCTCGAAATCGGTGCCGACGAGGCCAATGCATTCATCATGCAGGCGCGCGTCAAGGCCGGCTGGATCGAGGCGCCCGCCGTGGTGGACGCCGAGGCCGAGGTTGAAGCGGAGGCGGACGCCTGAGCGGCCCGCCCCTGCCCGTGGACGGTGATGGCGAGGCGGACGGCCCGTTGACGGAACGCATGTGCATCGTGACGCGGCAAGTGGGTGAGGAGCAATCCCTCATCCGCTTTGTGCGTGGGCCGGATGGTACTGCGGTGCCGGATCTGGCGCGCAAGCTGCCAGGCCGCGGTGTCTGGGTCAGCCTCGACCGGGCGCTGCTGGCCGAGGCGGTGAAAAAAAAGCTGTTCTCGAAGGGTTTCGCGGCTGAAACCCGGGCGGATCAAGGTCTGCCCGATCTGGTGGGACGTCTGTTACGGCAGCAGGCCCTGTCCTATATATCCTTGGCCAAAAAAGCGGGCGACGCCGTCACCGGTTTCATGAAGGTCGAGGAACTTCTGGGCAAGGGCCGGGCGAAAATCCTGATCCATGCCAGGGAGGCCCAGCCCGACGGTTGCCGGAAACTCGACAAGATGGTGGGGCCGGAAGTCGTAAAGTTTACGCTTTTCACGCTCGATGAATTGGATTTGGCATTTGGCCGGTCAAATGTGGTACATGCTGCCGTGATCAAGGGCGGGCTTGCCGGGAAGCTCCTCATTGCTGTGCGCCGGATTGAGACGTATGAGGCCCTGCCGGGGCCAAAGGGATCTGAAGAGAGAGTATGACTGATAGCAACGATAAAGACCGCAAGCCCGATCAATCCCGTGGCGGTGCCGGCACGCTGACGCTCAAGCGGCCTGCGGTTGAGCAGAGCCGGGTCAAGCAGAATTTCGCGCATGGGCGCACCAAGACGGTCGTGGTCGAGACCAAGCGCAAGCGTTTTGGCGACGACAAGCCGGCAGCCCCCGAAGTCAAGCCGCAGTTCCAGGCGCAGCCCAAGGTGGCGTCCTCGCCGTCGAATTCCGGCGCCCAGACCAGGCCGCAGGCGTCTTCGCCATCGGGCCGCTCCGGCGTGGTTTTGCGGACGCTGACAGCCGACGAAAAGGAAGCGCGCGACCGCGCCCTGGCCGGTGCCCGTCTGCGCGAGGCCGACGAGCGCAAGCGCCAGGAAGAAGAGGCAGTACGCCGCCGCGATCAGGACGAGAGCGAACGCAAGGACCGCGAAGCCGCCGCCAAGCGCATGACCGAGGACGATGCCCGGCACCGTGCCGACGAAGACGGCAAGCGCAAGGCCGAGGAAGCCGCCAAGAGACTGGCGCCAAGAGCCGCCAACGCACCCGCCTCCACCGCTGCGGCAGCGCCATCCAGCCGCCGCATCGTGACTGATGCCGCCGACGAGCAGATGAAGGTGAGCCGCACACCGGGCGGCGGCGGTCCCATCAAGCGTGAACTCAAGGTGCCCGCCCCGACGCGCACCAAGGCCGATGCCGACAAGCGCCGCGGCCGCCTGACGGTAGCCAATGCGCTGGCCGATGACGAGGAGCGCAACCGTTCGGTTGCCGCCTTCCGCCGCCGCACCGAGCGCCTGAAGCAGAAGGCCCAGGCCTTCCAGATGCCGACCGAAAAGGTGTCGCGCGAAGTGGTCATCCCGGAGGTGATCACCATCCAGGAACTCGCCAACCGCATGGCGGCGCGGGCCGTCGACATCATCAAGTACCTGATGAAACAGGGCCAGATGCATACGATCAACGACGTGATCGATGCCGATCTGGCGCAGATCATCGCCGAGGAAATGGGCCACAAGGTCAAGCGCGTGTCCGAGTCTGATGTGGTCGAGGGGCTTGCCGCCAAAACTGACACCGAAGATCAGCTGGTATCGCGGCCGCCGGTGGTTACCATCATGGGCCACGTCGACCACGGCAAGACCTCTCTGCTCGACGCCATCCGCAAGACCAATGTTGTCTCGGGCGAAGCTGGCGGCATCACCCAGCACATCGGCGCCTATCAGGTGCTGACCGCCAGTGGTCTGATCACTTTCATCGATACGCCGGGCCATGAAGCTTTTACCGCCATGCGGGCGCGCGGCGCCAAGGCCACCGACATCGTCATCCTGGTGGTGGCCGCCGACGACGGCGTCATGCCGCAGACGGTGGAAGCCATCAACCACGCCCGCGCCGCCGGCGTGCCGATCATCGTGGCGATCAACAAGATCGACAAGCCCTCGGCCGATCCGAGCCGGGTGCGCCGCGAACTACTGCAGCATGACATCGTCGTGGAAGCGATGGGTGGTGACGCGCTCGACGTCGAAGTCTCGGCCATGAAGGGCACCAACCTCGACAAGCTGCTGGAGACCATCCTGCTGCAGGCCGAAGTGCTCGATCTCAAGGCCAATCCCAACCGTGAAGCGGGTGGCATGGTTGTCGAAGCCCAGCTCGACAAGGGCCGTGGCCCGGTTGCCACGGTTCTCGTGCAGCGCGGCACTCTGCGGCTTGGTGACATTTTCGTGGCCGGTTCCGCCTGGGGCCGGGTGCGCGCCCTGATCAACGACAAGGGTGAGCAGGTCAAGGAAGCAGGTCCTTCTGCTCCAGTTGAAGTGCTGGGTCTCAACTCGGCGCCGGAAGCGGGCGACCAGTTTGACGTGGTGCCCAACGAGGGCCGGGCCCGCGAAATCACCGACTATCGTGACCGCAAGCGCCGCGATACCCGCGGTGCGGCTGGAGCGCGCTCGTCGCTTGAGCAGATGATGACCCAGATGAAGGACGGGGCGATCAAGGAATTCCCCATTCTCGTCAAGGCCGACGTGCAGGGTTCCGCCGAAGCCATCGTCCAGGCGCTGGAGAAGATCGGCAACAGCGAAATCCGGGCTCGCGTCATCCATTACGCGGTGGGCGGCATCAACGAGAGCGACATCGGCTTGTCGACGGCGTCTGGTGCCGTGGTGCTGGGCTTCAATGTCCGTGCCTCGAGCCAGGCGCGCGATGCGGCGGAACGGGCTGGAATCGAAATCCGCTATTACAACATCATCTACGATCTGGTGGACGACATCAAAGCCGCCATGTCGGGCAAGCTGGCGCCGGAACTGCGCGAAACCTTCCTCGGCAATGCGAAGATCCTCGAGGTCTTCAATATCACCAAGGTGGGCAAGGTGGCCGGTTGCCAGATCACCGAAGGCACCGTCCAGCGCGGCGC
>JBKJQD010000055.1:0-5570 GCA_046594125.1 Aestuariivirga sp. | reverse complement strand
ATGATTGATCGGGCCGCTCTGGTAATTATACATCCACTTCCACAAGACGAAAATGAGCGTGCTGGGAATGACCGCCGGAATCAGCAGAATGACGCGGTAGACCGTCGCCAGGCGCGGACTTACGACCCGGTCGACCAAAATTGCCAGCAGCAGCGGCAGAATGATGGTTCCCGGCAAGAACATGACGGTGAAGAGTGCGGCCCGCCCCAGGCTGGTCCACATCAGCGGATCGTTAAAGGCCTGGATATAGTTGTGGAACCATACCCAACGGGCCGGCTCATCGGATAGCATTTGGAAGTCGGTGAAACTCATCCACAGAACGCGGATGATGGGCCAGACCTGATAACCGCAGAAAAACACCAGCGCTGGCAGCAGGAACAGCCACTGGCCGAAGCCCTCCCGCAACCGAGAAGCCTGGCCGCTGAACCGCCCCGGAGACGAAGCTACATCGCCATATGAAATCGACTGTGCCATGCGTTGGGGAGCGTGGACCGGAGCGCTAGCGGCCCCGGTCCTCGCTTCAAACCGGTGAACTAACCCTTTGCCATCTCGGCCTTGACCGCATCCATGACCTTCTGCATGGCCACCTTCGGATCGGCTTCCTCGCCTTTCAGGTAGCTCTCCCAGATCGGCTTGCCGATGACGAACTGCTGCAGGCCGAAGAGGTGATTGGTGATGGCCTTGGCTTGGTCGAGCTGACCGCGGACCAAACCGACAAACTCCGGCATCCAGTCGGGCTTGTTGGCCGCCCAGTCCGCATAGATGGACTTGTAGGGCGGCAACTGACCCGGATGGCCGCTCTTGGTGCCGACGATCGAGTCCTTCCAGATCTGCGCGTCATAGGTCAGCGACTTGATGTATTCAGCCGCCTTCTCTTTGTTCTTGCCATGCTTGAACAGCGCGCAGCCCGTAGTCCAGAACACCGTCGAACCCTCGCCATTGGCGAACTTAGGCAGCGGACCGAGATGCAGGAGCTTCGGATCATCCCAACTCGCTGAAAATCGCAACGGAGCATTGAAATACTTAATGTAGCGACCGACCCTCTGGGTAGCCCAGGCGATCTCGTCTGGCGTTCCGTTGACACCGGCGTCGGAGGCGCCTTCGAGCAGGATGTCGGGATTACCAAACGCCATGATCTGCTTCATCATCTTCAGCGCTTCGATGGCTGGTTCGCTGGTGAAGTCGAACAGGCCCTCCGGCGTGTAGACCTTGCTGCTCATCGAGTGGGTGATCGGTGCCAGCGAGCGCCAGCCATGGGAATCGAAAGTGGCGCCCCAGGGTGCTGCCTTGGTTTCGACGATTTTCTTGGCGTCGGCCAGGAGGTCATCCCAGGTTGCGGGTGCCGCATCGGCAACGCCAGCCTTGCCGGTGATGCCCGAATGCCAGCCGCTGCCGATCACATCGAGCAGAAATGGCCAGCCATAGATTTTTCCGTCAACGGTGCATTCCTCGCGGATCGAAGGAATGATGTCGTCAAGCACATCTTTCGGAATGTATTTGTCCCATGGCTCGATGACACCAGCCTTGATCATCGCCGACATTTCCACGAACGGCGTCTGGCCGACATAAACGTCCCAACTGCTCTCGCCCTTCTTGGCCTCGGCCACAAAGCGCTCGATGCCAAAGCCTTCAACGGGTGCTATCTGGTAGTTGATACCAGGAAACCTTTCGTTCACCGCCGGGATGCCGGGATGAAGATCCTGAATCCACTGATAGAAGGTGGGGGTGAGCGGGCGGTCTTGGGCAAAGGCCGGGCGGACGCTGTTCTTGGCAACGGCTCCAACACCGGCGAGACCAAGTCCTGCCACCATGCTGCGGGTGAGGAATTCACGCCGGTCGATCTTGCCGCGCTGCAATTGCTGCAATGCGGCTTGCTGCAAGATGAATTCCTGTTCTTTACGGATTGTCATCGGTTCCTCTCCCTGGATTGATAGAGTTTCTTGTGGAATTTGTTCGAATGATATTCTAGCTTCACACAAATTTTGAAGTTCCGCAACGGTGTGTAAATTCACTGCAACAATATTCTCGTTAGCCACACAAGGACCGTTCAATGAGTGTTCTGGATCGCTTCCGGCTCGATGGCCAGCGCCTGTTCATCACCGGCGGCAGCCGGGGTTTTGGCCGGGTCATCGCGCTGGCCGCCGCCGAGGCGGGAGCCGATGTGGTGCTCAACGCCCGTGATCCCGAAGCGCTGGAACGCACCGCCGGAGAGGTGCGCCAGCGTGGCCGCAAGGCCTGGACTTTTGCCGGCGATGTGGCCGACCCGGAGGCCTGCGAGGCTCTGTGCGGCCGGGTTCTCGCAGAGGCCGGACCGATAGACATTCTGGTCAACAATGTCGGCGGCCGCAATGTCGATGTGGCGATCGAGAACACCGACCTCAAGACCTGGCAGAAATTCGTCGATTACAACCTCACCCATGTCTTCCTCTGTACCAAGATCATCGGCGGCGCCATGCTGGAGCGCCGCCGTGGCCGGGTGATCAACATTGCCTCGATCAGCGGTCTGATCGCCAATCGCGGCATTGGCGGGCGCCACTACGAGGCCACCAAGGCGGCGGTCATTCATTTCACGAGGGCGACCGCCGCCGACTGGGCGCCGCGCGGCGTGACCGTGAACGCCATATGCCCCGGCCTGTTCATGACCGAACCCAATGTCGCCTGGGCCAAGCAGCACCCCGAGGTGATCGAAACCTTCGTCAAGGGTGTACCCATGGGCCGTACTGGCGAACCCGACGAGATTGGGCCGCTGGCCATCTATCTGGCATCGCCGGCGTCGAGCTACGTGACGGGTGCGGCGTTTGTGATCGACGGCGGCTATACGCTGTGGTGATTGCGGCTAGAGCAAATCTCGCGTCGATTGAATCGGAAGCGGGAGTCCGAATTCGTCTTCTCCCGCGTCTCGCGGGAGAAGACGGCGGGGAGAAGGGGACATGACGCAGGCGTATTTTGAAACGGTCAGTCTCTATGAAGGCTGGCATTACACCATGCACTTGCGATAGGTTTCGATCCACGGCCGCACCTGCTCGAATGCGGCGCTTGCGGCGATGACCCCGGCGTCGTCATAGCGTCTGCCGACAATCTGCATCCCGACAGGCATGCCATTTTCGGCGAGGCCGGCTGGCACTGTTGCAGCCGGGTTGCCGGTGAAGTTGATCAGGTAGGTCATGCACCAGCCAATGAGGCGGTTGATCTTTTCGCCATTAATTTCGGCGGGTCCCAGCGTATTGCCGTCGGTGGCATTGTCGACCGCCAGTGCCGCAAGCGTTGGCGAGACCAGAAAGTCGTAGCGGTCGAGCACGCCACGAATGGCATCAAAGACTTCGCTGCGCACAGCCTGATCCTCAATGAATTGGGTGACGGTCAGTTGCCGCCCGATCTCGTCCCAATACCAGAACTCGGGCGGCATATCGCCATGATGATCGCGCTGAATGTCGATGCCCTGGCGCTTGAAGCCTTCAAGGGCAGCGACCTGTTTGGGCGCTACAAAGCGGCACCACAACTCGCTCAGCTCCCATTGCGAACGCTTGATGCCGATCTCCACTTCTTCCACATGGGCACCCGCTTCGGTGAACGCCTGAACCGCCTTGTCAGTGACGGCGGTGATGCGCGGGTCCACCGGGAAAATTCCGTAATCGCGGGTATAGGCAATGCGCTTGCCCTTGATGGAATGCTTCAGCGCCGCCATGAAATCGACGCGCTCATCGAGCGCCAAAGGATCGCGTGAATCATAACCGGCGAGTGCGCTCATCGCCAGCGCCGCATCCTCCACGGTGCGGGTGATCGGGCCTTCAAATATGAAGGGCACGGTGCCGCTGAAGGCATCGGGCCGCGTCACCATCGGCACGCGCCCATAGGACGCCTTGTAGCCGTAGACACCGCTCCACGATGAAGGGATGCGGGTGGAACCGCCGCCATCGGTGCCTTCGCAGAGCGGCAACAACCCTGCCGCAACCGCGCCAGCGCTGCCGCCCGAGGAGCCGCCAGTGTTCTTGGCGAGGTTGAAAGGATTGCGCGAGGGGCCGAACAGGTAATTGTCGCAGGTGCCGCGGAAACCGAAGACCGGGGAATTGGTCTTGCCGACGATAATGGCACCGGCGCGCTCCATCCGTTCGGCCCACATGCAATAGGAGCTGGCCGTCCAATTCTTCAGGGCGCGCACGCCGCCGAAAGTACAGGCCCAGCCCGGCTTGAAATCGAAGCAGTCCTTCATGGCGACAGGCACACCATGCAGCGGCCCAAGTGCTTCGCCGCGCATCACGGCGGCTTCAGCCATCTTCGCCGCTTGCCGCGCTTCATCGAGGTGCAAGATGATAAGCGCATTGATTTTGCTGTTGTGTGTCTCGATGCGTGAGATGGCGGCTTCCATCACCTCGAGGGGTGATATTTCCTTGCGCCGGATCCTCGCCGCAATTGTCGCGGCGGAGTCCGAGTTGGCGAGAGCTTCCGTTGCAGTCATGCTTTGCCTCGTTGAACCTACCCTCTCGCCTTGGCCATCACCGATCTGATGGTGGCGGCTGAGGTGACGAAGCGATCATACTCGGGCGGACGCAACTCGCCACCCATAAATACGTGTTGGCGCCGGAACTTCATGTTACCGGCTTCCAGCTCCAGGGCGGCAAAATGCATTTCGCGTGGTTTGGCGGCGGCGGCAATGCGGCTGACGTTGCGCACCGTGATGCCACCGCCGGGCATGACGATGATGCGAAACCCCGCCTGGGCAACAAGCTCGGTAATAAGTGGCAGTCCCTCCAGCACGCTCGGTTCCTGGCCGGAGGTGAGAACACGCTCGACGCCAAGGGAGATCAGTGTTTCCAGCGCCGCCAGAGGATCGGGAGTCATGTCAAAGGCCCGGTGAAATGTCACCGTCAGGGGCCGCGCCCGGACAATCAGCTGGCGTGACCGCTCCATGTCAATCGTGCCGTCAGCACACAAAAGGCCGATCACCACGCCATCGGCACCTTCGGACTTGGCTGTGTCGATGTCGGCCTCCATGATGGCAAACTCGTCTTGATCAAACAGGAAGTCACCGCCACGCGGCCTGATCATGACATTGAGAGCGATACCGGCAATCTTGCGGGCTTCGCGGATCATGCCGCGGCTGGGTGTCGTGCCGCCTTCCAGAAGATTGGCGCAGAGTTCCACGCGATTGGCACCCGCCGCCAGGGCGGCTCGCACACCAGCCGTCGAATCCACACAGATTTCAAATATCACAGGCGCCTCCATATCCAGTTGATCCGGCATCTGTCCTCTCGACGGCGGCGGATTGATACAATAACGTCCGCGGCGGATTGTGCAATGAGAGGGGAGACCATGGCTTCGGTTGACGTCGTCGACATTCGCAAGGCCTACGGTACGCAGGAGGTGATCCACGGCGTGTCGGCCAGCATCGCCGACGGCGAGTTCGTCATTCTGGTGGGGCCATCGGGCTGCGGCAAGTCCACCCTGCTGCGGATGATCGCCGGCCTTGAATCGATCAGCGCCGGCACCCTGCGCATCGGTGGCCGTGTGGTCAACGACCTTCCGCCGAAAGACCGCGACATCGCGATGGTGTTCCAGAGCTACGCGCTGTA
>JBKJQD010000034.1:0-15900 GCA_046594125.1 Aestuariivirga sp. | reverse complement strand
CTGGCCCATGAAGCGGATGGAGTTGACGTTCTTGATCTCGCAGCGAGTGCCAAATTCCGCGCCCGGGCGGCGCACGGAGACGTTCACGTCGGCGCGAAGCGAGCCCTGCTCCATGTTGCCGTCGCAAGTACCGAGGTAGCGCATGATCTGGCGCAGCTTCGTCACATAGGCCTTGGCCTCGTCCGCCGAGCGCATGTCGGGCTTTGACACGATTTCCATCAGCGCGCAGCCGGAACGGTTCAGGTCGACGAAGCTCATGGAGGGGTGCTGGTCATGCAGCGATTTGCCGGCATCCTGTTCCAGATGCAGCCGTTCGATCCCGACCTCGATGGATTTGCCCTCGACATCGACATGAACCGACCCCTCGCCCACCACCGGCTGCTTGTACTGCGAGATCTGATAGCCTTGCGGCAGATCCGGATAGAAATAGTTCTTCCGGTCGAAGATCGAGCGCTTGTTGATCTGCGCCTTGAGGCCAAGCCCCGTGCGCACCGCCTGCTCGACGCAGAATTCATTGATCACCGGCAACATGCCGGGCATCGCCGCATCGACGAGGGACACATGGTCATTGGGCTCGCCGCCAAATTCCGCCGAGGCTCCGGAAAACAGCTTCGACTTGGCCAGAACCTGGGCATGGACCTCAAGGCCCAGGACAATTTCCCAATCGCCCGTGGCGCCCTTGATCCAGTCTTTCCTGTCAGCCACGCGCTTGGCGGATTCGATCATGCTTCACCTGTCATTCGGAGCGCCTTGGTAGTGGGTTGGAGTGCTGCGTTCAAGACCCGGATTTTCGCAGCTCCCTCGTAATCGAGCGGGCCAGCCACAGGGTGCCCACCAGCATGACAGCCAGAACGCCGAAGAATGTGTAGTCGCCGCGGCTCATGGCGCTAAAGCCGCCGAAATTCCAGCGCTTCCAGATTTCGATGGCGATGACCAGAACCACGAAGCCCGCCGCGGCAATGGCGCCGGCACGCATGGCACGCAGGATCAACCCGGCCAGTGGCGACATTTCCGTCATGCCCTTCTCCCCCTCAAGTAGCCGTGCTAACCCGGTCTGCAACCTCCACAATGGCGCGGCAGATGTCGAAATCCAAACCCGAACTTTCAACCCTCGCCAACGCCACCCAGCTGGTACAGGCGGGCCGTGAGTACAGCGAGCACGGTTTCGTCAATCCGGCTGTCTATCATGGCTCGACGGTACTTTTCCCCACGGCGCAATCGTTCCACGACCGCAAGCAGACCTATCTCTATGGCCGGCGTGGCACGCCAACCTCGCGCGCCGTCGAGAGTGCGGTGGCCCTTCTCGAAGGCGGACACAACGCCAAGATGTGCCCCTCGGGCATGGCCGCCATATCCACCGCGTTGCTGGCCTTTCTCAAGTCCGGCGATCACCTGCTGATGGTCGATACGGCCTATCATCCGTGCAGGTTGTTTTGCGATGGCTTGCTCAAGGGTTTCGGTGTCGAGACCACCTATTATGATCCACTGATCGGGCGCGGCATCGCGCCATTGATCCGCCCCAACACCCGGGTTGTCTATTGCGAGAGCCCGGGGTCGCAGACCATGGAGGTTCAGGACATACCAGCCATTGCCGGGGCCGCCCACAAGGCTGGCGCGATTGCCATTCTCGACAACACCTGGGGGGCTGGACATTTCTTCAAGGCCTTCGATCATGGCTGCGATGTTTCGGTGCAGGCGGCCACCAAATATCTGGTGGGGCATTCAGATGCGATGATGGGCACCGTCACCTGTAACGCCGCCACCTGGGACCAGTTCAAGGAGGCTTACGAGGCGATGGGCCAGTTTGCCGGGCCAGACGACATGAACCTGACACTTCGCGGCATCCGCACACTGGACGTGCGCTTGGAGCGTCACCAGAAAAATGCCTTGGCGGTCGCTGACTGGCTGCGCGGCCGCGGCGAAGTGGAAACCGTACTCTATCCGGCGCTCTCCAATGCTCCAGGCCATGATTTGTGGAAGCGCGACTTCAGAGGGGCGTCGGGCCTGTTCTCAATCGTCCTCAAGCCCTGCAAGCCGGAGGCTGCGGATGCCATGCTCGACCGCTTGTCGCTGTTTGGCATGGGCGCCAGCTGGGGCGGCTTCGAGAGCCTTGCCGTGCCCTTCAAGCCGCACCGCACCGCCACCACCTGGACGGCTCCCGGCCCCTGCATCCGCCTGCACATCGGGCTTGAGGCGCCAGACGATCTCATTGCCGATCTCAAGGACGGCTTCAAGGCCCTGGCGCAATCATGACGGCGAAGTTGAAAGTTCTCAATGTCGGCGGCAACAGCAAGAAGATTGCCATTCCTTCGTGGTACCGGGATTTCGAACACTTGCTGCTCGACATCGATCCCAAGGGCCAGCCTGACATCGTCTGTGACGCCCGCGAGTTGGGCAAGCTCGAGGCCGGGCAGTTCGACGCCATCTACTGCTCGCACAATCTGGAGCATTATTTTCCCCATGACGTGCGGCGCGTGCTGGCGGGCTTCCAGCATGTGCTGAAGCCTACGGGCTTTGCCGAAATCCGGGTGCCCGACATTGACCTGCTGATGAAAACCTATGTCGAGAAGAAGATGGATCTCGAGGATGTGCTCTACCAGTCACCGGCGGGCGCCATCATGGTGCGCGATGTGATCTATGGCTACAGCAAGGAAATCGAGCGCTCGGGCGCCGATTTCTATGCGCACAAGATGGGATTTTCGCCCAAGTCGCTGTCGCGGCACTTGGCGGCGGCGGGATTCAAGGCAGTCGTCAGGCCGCAAGGCAGGCCCTATGAGCTGTTCATGGTCGCTTTCCGCCAACAGCCTTCCGAGTTTCATCGAAAACTATTCGGATTGAAAGCAGCACAAGCCACTGCAAGCCTGCATTGAATTCCGCCCGGCGATCACTACCTGAGGGGCCGGATCAGCGTGGAGAGACAATGATGATGCGTTTCCTGGCGACCCTGCTTGCCGCAACCACCCTCACTGCCGCCGCCGTGGCGCAGGAGGCCGATGATCCGGAACTGATCTTCAAGAAAACCACCGTCTGGCGCCTTCTGTCGCCCGACGCCAAGCTGGCAACCTATGTGATCGATGATCCGCAGGTCGAGGGGGTGTCGTGCTATTTCACCGTGCCGGAAATCGGCGGCTGGTCGGGCTGGGCGGGCTTTGCCGAAGAACGATCGGAAACCTCTCTGGCCTGCCGCCAGACGGGGCCCGTCACCATCAAGGCCAAGTTCACACAGGGCGAGGAAATCTACCGCCAGCGGCGCTCGCTGTTCTTCAAGAAGATGCAGATCGTGCGCGGCTGCGACGCCAAACGCAACGTGATGGTCTATCTCGCCTACACCGACAAGATCATCGACGGCAGCCCGCAGAACTCCACCTCGACCGTACCGCTCATGCCGTGGGGCGGGCAGACGGCGCCGAGATGCGGAGATTTTCTCACCAACTAGAAGCTGCCAGGCTGGCGCCATCTTGATTGGGGATCGCCGCCATGAAACGCCTTGCCGCCGCATTGACGTTCTCCGCCGCGTTCGCCGGAACGGCACTGGCCAATGATTCCATTGCCGAGCTCGGTGCTGGTGGCATCATCCTCGTCTATGCCGACAGCATCTCCATGGTCAACGAAGAACTGTTCATCTCCAAGGATGAAGTGCGCGTCGATTATGTCTTCCGCAACACGGAAAATCAGCCACGCGCTTATGTGGTGGCCTGCCCCATGCCGGAGATCGAGGCGCCGGGTTATCTCGAATCGGACATCGGCGTTCCCTTCCGCGAGACCGACAATTTCATGAATTTCCAGGTGACAGTGGCGGGCCAGGCGGTGGAGCCCAAGCTTGAGATGCGGGCGCTGACCGGCGGCATCGACGTCACCGACAGGATCACCCACTGGGCATTCCGCTCAACCCGCTGGCCACCGCCACCCATGACGCCATCAACAAGCTGCCGCGCGGCACGCTTCAGGAACTGATCACCATGGGGGCGCTGCGCGTTTACGAGGACACGGTCGACGCGCAATGGACGCTGCGCACCAATTATTACTGGCTGCAACTTTCCCCGCCAATGCCACGCTGCAGGTGGCGCACCGCTATACGCCCGCCTTTGGTTCTGCTTTCTTCTATAAGGGCCTGCTCAACGACAAGGACTACGTGGCGAGATACTGCCTCGACAACGGCACCAAGGCCGCCATTACCAAGAAGCTGGTCAGCCGTCCCGAAGACAATCCCTATCTCGCCGAACACCAGATTCAATATGTACTGAGCAGCGGCGTCAACTGGTTCAGCCCCATCAAGGAATTCCGCCTGGTGGTCGACAAGGGCAGCCCGGATGCGGTCATCAACCTGTGCATGGACGGCGTGAAGAAAATCACGCCCACCCAGTTCAAAGTGCACAAGACCGATTTCGAACCCAAGAAGGATATCTACATCAAGCTGGTGCAGGACCTGCCGAAGGAATGATGGCGGCCCCGGCGTGACTCGAACACGCAACATCCCGCTTAGAAGGCGGGTGCTCTATCCGGTTGAGCTACGGGGTCGGCGATGCCGGATTTAGCGCATCATCTCTGGAAGGGATAGAGGAACTGCCGCCAATAGCCAAGTGGCACCGGGTGGCCGCCGATGCCATAGGCTTTGGGCCAGCGGCCCTTGGGCATGTGATAGGTGCCGAAGAGGCGGTCGAACAGCGGGAAGTGGATCGAGAAATTGACGTCGATCGCCTCTTTCTCCTCGCCATGGTGCCAGTGGTGGAAGCGCGGCGTCACCATGACGGGGGCCACGGCTTCGAGGTTCCAGCCGATGTTGGCGTGGATGAAGGCTGAGTAGAAATAGACGATCAGCAGATAGACCTGGATGGCGGTGCCCTCGAAGCCCAGGGTGAACATCGGGATGGCGGTGACGCCGCGCAGCACGATCACTTCGAGGAAGTGCATGCGCGCACCGGCAATCCAGTCCATGGATTTGGCCGAATGATGCACCGAATGGAAGCGCCACAGGGCGGGCACCCGGTGAAAGGCCCGATGCAGCCAGTATTGCACCAGGTCAGTGAAGAACATGATCTCCACCACCTGCAATGGCAGCGGCTGGGCACCGATGGTGGCGCGCAGCGCTTGCCACTGGGTATGGGCGGCAATGCTGCTGGCCGGCGCCATGGCGAGATAAGTCAGCACCTGCACCATCATCGAGGAGACGAAATAGTAGAACAGATCCTCGCGCCATTCGGCCCGGAACAGGCGCTGCTCGCGCTTCAGCGGCGACAGGCGTTCAAGCGGCACGAACAACAATCCGGTGAGGACGACGTTCAGCACGAAGAAATCGAGGCCGAAGTAAACACCATCCGCATTGGATTGCACTGAAACGAAATGGCCGATGAGGCTGGCCAGCAGCGTCAGGGCGATGGCGGTGAGGCCGAGGATGCGGGTGGGGCGCAAGGCGAGATTAAGCAGCGCCAGTCCGAAAGCCAGCAGCATGGCGGCGAGCAGGCCCCACTGGAACCACGGTTGATCGAATAGCAGGCGAAGCTGGGGCGTAATGAACACCCCCGGAAAGGCCTGGCAGATGACCAGGACGAGGCAGCCCGCCGACAGCAGGAAGGCCAGCGTGCCGCTCAGCCAGCCTGATCCGAGGCGGCGCTCATCGAGCGGCGTTTCGAGTTCGCTACGGAGCTTGTGGCGGACCGATGGCTCCGGCATGGCTCAATGGGTCCAGTTGTCGGTGCGGCCGAATTTGAAATTGTCCGAGTAGGACTTGCGCTGCGCCTTGGGGGCGGCGGGTTCCGCGATGACGGTATAGGCCAGCCCCTCGCGCTCGGCATAGGCTACGGCGAGTTCCTTCGTGTCGAAGTTCAGCTTGATTTGCTGGCGGGTTTCGCCTGAGGAGGTCCAGCCCATCAGCGGATCGGCGGTCTGCGCGGTTGCCCGCTCATGTTCCAGAACCCAGTGGCCGGACTTGCCCTTGCCCGACTGCATGGCGTTACGGGCGGGTTTGTAGATGCGGACGGCCATCGCTGTTCTCCCTCGGTCTTCGCACGGCTGGTCGGGGTGGCCAGATTCGAACTGACGACCCCCTGCGCCCAAGGCAGGTGCGCTACCAGACTGCGCTACACCCCGATTGCCGTGTTGCCCCGCTCTTATCCGAAAAGGACCGCTTCGGGCAAGGAGGGGTTTCACTCCGCCGTGTTGAATATCCGGTGATAGACCTTGTCACCGGCCCTTATGCCCAATTTGCCGGTTGTGCCGCCGGCCAGTTCCAGCACCGCCAGCACCGGTTCGCGCACGCCGATGACGTCGAGGGATTTGGGCACGGTGTTCTCGGCGATATAGGCGATGGTGCCGTCGGCGCGGATGAACAGCATGTCGAGCGGGATGTAAGTATTCTTCATCCACATGGCGGCGGGCTTAGGCGCGCCGAAATCAAACAGCATGCCCCGGTCGCTGGGCAAGCGCTGGCGGAACATCAGGCCGCGCTGGCGTAGCGTATCATTGTCGGCGATTTCCACGGTGAACAAGTCAGCATCGCTGCTGGTGGCAATCGTCAATGGCTCGATCTTCGACAGCGCCGCGTCCTCGGCCGCCACGGGGCCGACGAGGAGGGCAAGCGAAAACAGGAAACCCAGGAAGATGGTACGCATGGGGATTCCTTTCACCCCAGATTACAGCAGAAGGATGGCCTAGTTGGTCAGCGCCGGGCCGCCTTCGAGGCTAAGGCGCACTTCGGCTGCCATCTTGCCCTTGGGACCGTCGCCAAAACGCACATAGACGAAGCTTTCCGGCTGCAACTCGGCAATGGCCGTCTTGCGCAGGGTTTCCATGTGCACGAAGATATCGGGCTGGCCGTCACCTTCCGACACGAAGCCGAAGCCCCTGGCCCGGTTGAACCACTTCACCTTGACGCGGATCCAGCCGGTCGAGGCCGCAACCGACGTATGGGCCCGGCTCTTGCGCTCCACCGGATGGATGGCCGTCGACAGGTCGATCGAGAGAACGCGCAGGCATTGATAGCCCTTCTGGCGTTCCACCACTTCGCAAGCGATGCGCGTGCCCTCAAGGGGCGCGTCGAAGCCGTCGCGTTTGAGGCAACTCAGATGCAGCAGAATGTCCTGCATGCCGTTGTCGGGGATGATGAAGCCATAGCCCCTCCCGACATCGAACCACTTGACGAGCCCATTTATCTGGATGATCCGGACATTCGCATCAAGGCCCGGTTTATGGCCAATGTCTTCTTCGCTCTTTAGAGCGCCGCTCTCCGCCATTTCGTGTACCCAACTCTCCGCAGGCGGAACCAAACTGCCTCAACCCCACCGCCCTCGCCGCAATGTGATCAAATCTTAACGGTTTGTACAGAGACGCTCACATAAGGCGATGTGGAAAACTTCACATCGCGCCAACCTGAACGTCTCCGCAACTTTGCGATGCGTGTGCGATGTTGATCAACCTGCGGGAATCACATGATGAATTCAATTCAACTTGCGCGGCGCATATGGTCTTGGGCGGCGCACCCGGCCTGCACTGTTGATGCACGCTGGGCGGAAACCTTGCCATCAAATGCCGCGCCGGAGCGGACTCGCGCATTTGCAGCTCACTGATTCGCCAATTTCAACCTGACATGCCGGGCACCAGACGCGGCAGGACTGTGGCGATATCGGCGTTGATGACGATGGCTGCCAAGCCGTCGAGGCCGGTCGGCTGGCGATTGACGATGACCATCGGTGTGCGGTTGCGGGTGGCCAGCACCGGCATTCCGGCGGCGGGAAAGACCTGCAGCGATGATCCGATAGCAATGAAAAGATCGGCATCGAGTGTAGCGGCGCGGGCATCCGCCATGGCCTGCTCGGGCATGGACTGGCCAAAGGACACCGTTGCCGATTTCACGATGCCACCGCAAGCCGTGCAACCCGGCACAGCACCAAGGCGATCGAGCCTGTCGCGCACCCAATCCAGTTCATGGCGTTCAGCGCAAGACAAGCAGGCGGCATAGGTGGCATTGCCGTGGATTTCGATGATCTGCTGGCGCGGCACACCGGCGTTCTGGTGCATGCCGTCGATGTTCTGGGTGATGACATGGGAAACGTGGCCCAGCGCCACCAGCCGGGCAAGGGCGCGGTGGCCGGGGCCTGGCGCTGCCACGGCAATGGTATCGCTGATGGCAAAGAAGCGCCGCCAGGCCTCGCGGCGGATATCCTCCGAGGCGAGGAACTCCTGAAACTGAATCGGCTTGTGCTTCGTCCAGAAGCCGCTGGCTGAGCGGAAATCGGGGATACCGCATTCCGTCGACATGCCAGCCCCGGTGAAAACCACGGTGCGCCGCGAACGCTGGACCAGTGCCGCCAGTTCTTCTATGTCTCGTTCAGACAAGAGGTGATCCCATGATATATCTGCACACCATGATCCGCGTTGCCAATCTGGAACAGTCGCTCGACTTTTTCATCAACAAGCTGGGCTTTGTCGAACAGCGCCGCTACGAAAATGAGAAGGGCCGCTTCACGCTGGTCTTCGTCGCCTGCCCCGGCAGCCCCGACGCGCCGGTTGAACTGACTTACAACTGGGATGCGGAAGTCTATACTGGCGGGCGCAATTTCGGTCATCTGGCAATCGGCGTCGACGATATCTACGGCTATTGCGCCAGCCTGCAAAAGGCCGGCATCACCATCAACCGCCCGCCGCGCGACGGGCGCATGGCCTTCATCCGCACGCCAGACGGCATTTCCATTGAGTTGCTGCAGAACGGCGAAGGGCTGCCCGTAGCCGAACCATGGTCGAGCATGGCCAACACCGGAAGCTGGTAGCTCACTCCCCGTCCTTGCCTTCGGCTTCCTCGCCACGCGCCGCCCTGCCCCGTCCCGGCGGATCGACGGGGTGGCCCATGTTGTGGGTCTTTATATTCTGGCGGCGGCCTTGCGGAGCTTTTTCGAAGACGACAACCGAATCGTAGAAAGCGATGTGATCGGTGGTGAGCGTGATGCCCGAAACCGGCAGGCCGATGTTGTGGGCGGCGTGCAACTCGTCAATCTTCTCCTTGGCGTATTCAATGAAGGTGCCCTTCTTGCGCAGGCCAGCACCGGGGCGGCGGCGGTAGCAGAGGTAACAGTCCTCGACCAGATAGACACCGCGCGGCGCCACATTGTTGTACAGGCACTCGAAGGAGGCGATCATGTGCGGATTGAGATGGCTGCCATCGTCGATGACGATGTCGATTACCGGATACTTCTCGCAGACGGTGGCGAGGAAGTCCGGGTCATCCTGCGATCCGGTGAATACCTCGATGCCCTCTTCCTCGTGCTCCTTGCAGGAGGGATCGATGTCGATGCCGACGACGCGGGCACCCTCGCCGAAATATTCCTTCCACATCTGCAGCGAGCCGCCGCCCTTGACGCCGATTTCGACGATGACTGGCTTCCTGCCCCGGAAGCGGGCGAAATGGCGTTCGTAAATGTCGAAATAATGCAGCCATTTGTGCAGGCGCTTGCCGCCGTTCATCAGGAAGTGGCGGTGGAGGAAATTGTCGGACATCATGCAGGCTTTCCGCGTTGCAACACGGGGAGGTATTCAGCATGTCGCAGCAGGGAGGTCAACCCGCCTTGATCGGCCGGTGTCCAGGGGCCATCGACCGGCACTGCCTCGGCAGCGCCAGGCCACGGCGGCATGGTGACGCCAACGGCGACTAGCGCCTCAGACCCATCACAGCGGAACTGGAAACGGGTCCCAACCGGAATCGAGATCGAGATGCCTGGGTCAAGAGCCACCACGTTTTCGACATCACCCTGCTTGCGCCACATGCGGCCCCTGCCCTGCATGACCAGCCACAGTTCCTCGACGCTGCGATGAGCCACGGCTTTCGACACCGCCCCCGGCGGCAGCGTGAACTGTGCCATGCTGCCAAGCGATGACGAAGCAAGGACACGCACCTCCGAGCCGTCGGGCGCCATGGCATCGGGCTGGCTTGACAGACGGCGCGTGACGAACCCCGCCGTCATGGCATCAACTGCCCGCCGTTCACCTCGATCACCTGGCCTGTCACATAGCCGCTGGCCTTGTCGCTGGCGAGGTAGAGGAAAGTCCCGGCGCAATCTTCGGCAAGCCCCAGGCGCTGCATGGGAATGGTCTTTCGTGCCGCCTCGCGCTTTGCCTCGTCCGAGAAGCGGTCGTGGAACGAGGTATGGATGGTGCCGGGCGATACGCAGTTGACGCGGATGCCATGGCCCACCAATTCCTTGGCCAGCGTCTTGGAGAAGGCCGAGACAAATGCCTTGGCGCCGGCATAGACGCTGCCGCCGGGGCTGGCGCCGTTGCGCGCCGCAATCGAGGTCACATTGATGATGTTGCCCGAGCCTTGGGCTTGCATCAGTGCTGCGGCGATCCGGCAGCAATGGACGAGCTGGCGGACGTTGAGATCGAAGACCTTGTCGATGAACTCGTCGGTCAGTTCGGTGGCCGGAATGCGCGCCACCAGGCTTCCGGCATTGTTGACGATAACGTCAATGCGGCCGAAGCTCGCCAGCGCTGCGGCAATCAGCTTTTGCGGGGCGCCCTCACCGGTGAGATCGAGTTTCAATGTGGCGATGCCCGCCTTTTCGATAGCCGCCAGTTCCGCACCGCCCCCCAGATACTGCGCGAAGACCTTGGCACCTGCCGCGGCAAAGGCCAGCGACGCCGCCCCGCCGATGCCGGTCACCCCGCCGGTGACCACCACAACCTTGCCCTGCAAATCGTCAAACATGGAATCCTCATGAGTTGCCGCTGCCATCATGCCGCAAGTGGGGTGGCCGCGCCATGCTTCACCATTCCCGGCCAAACGCCTTGTCTTGGGGGGGGTGTCCCGGTAACACTCAGGGTGGATGGGGCAGGCTAAAGCAGGTTGCGACTGAATTCAGAGACCGCGGTCGAAAGGACCATTCCATGACAACACTGACCGTCAATACGAGTTTCGACTTCAGCAACGCGCTGCTCAGCAATATCACTCTTCTGGATTTCACCAATTCCGCCGTCACAATCGTTCCGGCCACGGCGACCTTTTCGTCCAGCCAGTTTCAGACGGGGCAGCTTGCTGCGGCCCTCGCGGTCGACGGTAGCAGCGGCATCAATGCCATTGCCGTCAAAGGTGGCGCGGTCGACGCCAGTCTATGGAGCTTTACGAACTGGGCCGCACGCGACAGGATCACTTTGACTGGCAGCGCGGGTGCTGACGGAATCATCGGCAGCGTCCGGTCTGACACCATCAATGGCGGCGGCGGCAGTGATTCACTTGAGGGGGGCGGCGGCTCAAATCGCCTGAATGGCGGACAGGGCGACGATCACATCGTGTCATCGGCGACCGCCGGCGCCGATATCATCAACGGCGGCGATGGCAGCGATTTCGCCTTCATCGACCGGACCCAATCCGCGGTCTCGTTGGCAATCGACCTCGGCTTCGGCGGCATCAACATCGGCGACGGCACCAAATTGACCAGCATCGAACGCCTGAAGTTCTTGGGCGGGTCCGGCAACGACAGTGTGACCGGTGGCGGCCTGGATGATGTCTTGAACGGCCAAGATGGTGACGACTTTCTCAAAGGCGCCGGCGGCAACGATCGGATTTTCACGGACGCCGGTGTTGATACCCTGAACGGTGACGGCGGCGACGATGAACTCGGCATCTTCTCCCAAGCTGGACATAGTGTCATTGACGGTGGCACGGGCAGCGACAAACTTTACGTCGTGCGCGAGAATGCGGCAATCGCGTTGTCGGTCGATATCGGCGATGGAGGTGGCGGCCGCGACATCGGCGATGGCACCACGATCACCAACGTCGAGTCCGTGGATTTTCGTGGCGGCAGCGGCAATGATACAGCCCGCGGCGGTGCGCTTAACGATATTTTCACCGGCAACCTTGGCAATGATACATTATTTGGCCGCGGCGGCGCCGACAAGTTTATCCTGGGCAGTGCCGATGGCGCCGATGCAATCGACGGCGGCGGCGGAATTGACACCGCCCTGTTACTGTATGATTTCAACTCGGCCAACGCCCATATCCTCAGCATCAGCGATGGCGGCGGCGGGCGTAATATTGGCGACGGCACCACATTGATCCGGATTGAAGCCCTGTTCTTTCAGGGTGGCGTAGCCGCCGACAAGGTAACTGGCGGCGCGCAATCGGACGCCCTGCGGGGCGGTGGCGGCAATGATGTGCTGAAAGGCGGTGGCGGCGATGACGCGATCACTGGCGGGGCGGGGCGTGACACCCTCGCCGGCAATGCCGGCGCTGATACTTTCGTCTTCAAGATACTGGCTGAAAGTGCGCCCGGCGCCCAGCGCGACAAGATCATCGATTTCGTCTCGGGCACCGACCACATCGACCTGAACACCATCGGCCTGCCCATCGACTTCATCGGCACGGCGGGCTTTGGCGGCAATGCGGGCGAATTGCGCTTCGCCACCACCGCCACGCAGACCATCGTCTCCTGGGACACCGACGGCAACGGCACCGCCGATTTCCAGATTGCGCTGAACGGCGTGCTGTCGCTCACTGCGGCGGATTTCGGATTGTAGCCCCTGGAAAATCGCGATGTCGCTGATCGTCAGCGCTCCCAAGCCCAGTACGGTGAACAGGGCAATTGGCGCCGATGCGGCGGTGCTGCCGTCGGCGTCGTAGAACAGAACGTGGGCGTTGGTATCGAAAACAAAGCGCACGGCGGTAGACAGCGCCACATTGCCCGCACCCGACTGGAACTGGGCGTTGCTCAAGGCGCCTGCCGCCAAGCCGCCGAAGCCTGAGCCCTTGATGCGGATGGTGTCGTACTCAGGCAGGAAGATGTGGTATCGATGCCTTCACCGACCGTGTTCTGGGCTTTGGTGAGGCCGAGATTGACGGTTACCGCAGCGAAGCTGTCTTCGTAGGTCAGGACGTTGCTGCCCTGGCCGCCGTTCATGGTGTCGTTGCCGATGCCACCCGCAATCGTATCATTGCCCGCCAGGCCATTGATGAGGTTGTTGCCGCCCAAGCCGTGGATGATGTTGGCAAGGGTGTTGCCGGTCAGCACATCATTGAAATCCGAGCGATCGAGGTTCTCGAAATTTCTGATGGTGTCAATGCCGGAGCCAGCCGTGTTCTGGGCGAGCAGGTTGTTGAGGTTGACGGTCACGCCGCTGTCGGCGTTGGTGTAGCTCAGCAGGTCGTTGCCATCGCCGCCGTCGAACGTGTTGTTGCCGCCGATATTCAAGACCGTATCTTTGCCGGCACCGGCGAAGACCTTGGTGTTGCCATCATAGGCAAAGATGGTGTCGCCGCCGCCCATGGCATAGACGATGTCATTGCCAGAGATGCCGGACATGAATTCGGCGGTGTCGCGATAGGTCAGGACATCGTCGTTGGCGGTGGCACCGGGTGCGGGGGCAATCGGGTCAAAACTGTTATCTTGTTTTATGGCGTTCCATGCGGAAATGTTATGGCTCTTGCCATCGTAGGGCACGGTATCGACCTGGAACTGCCCAGCGGTGAATTCAACATTAAAGCCGCCACTGCTGTTGGCCTGGATGCCGGAAACGAAGACGTTGGCCAGCGAGAGATCATAGACGGCTTTTTCGACACCCAGATTCGAGGTGCCTTCGATGACGACGCCACCCAGCCTGGTGCCGCTGGCCATGCCGGCGAAAAGCACGGTCAGGGCGTGGCTGTCGGCGAGGGCAACGGTAATGGTTGCAAGCTCCGGTCCTGTTGCCTGCGCGCCCGATCCGGAATTACCTAAAACGCCCCGTGCGGCGGCCATGGAAAAATCCACCACATAGAACCAGCCGCCGTGGGCTGGATCGGTGACGCCGCCATTGGCGCCGTCCACCAGCATGTAACACCTGGAGGGCGCGACCGAAGCCCTGCAAAACGCCCTCGCCAATCTCGCATCACAGCTTGCCGACATGGCGATTGACGGTATCTTCAATAGCCTATTTTCCGGCGGCGGTGCTGCCATTGGCGGTGGCGGTGCCAAGAGCAAAAGCACCGGATCACTGTTAAGTAGCTTATTGGGATTCGCTAACGGCGGCATAGTTCGTGGCCCCGGCAGTGGCACCAGCGACAGTGTTCCGGCCAAGTTCAGCAATGGCGAATTCGTCATCAATACCGAGGCCACGGGCAAGCACCGGGCGATGCTTGAGGCGATTAATTCCGGTTCGCTCAAAAGCTTCGCCAGCGGCGGGCTGGTAGGGGCGATGCCAATCTCTTTGCCGTCGCGCATTTCTGCAACGTCACAGACAAGCACGCCTATCATAAACCTGTCCAGCAACGTAACTGTTAACGCATCGGGGGGCACACCAGAAGCGAACGCCGATCTGGCCAAGAAAGTGCGGTCGCAAGTCGAACAGTCAATTCGTGGTCTTTTTGCTGATGAGTTGCGAACACAAATTAGGCAAGGCAACACTCTGGCCCGTTGAGCTTATTTATACTGTTTAATTTCAGTTTTTTCGTCGCGTGTTCTATGCAAAAGCCCGTCTTAAATGTGTCATCGCTCTTTGCTCTGTCAACGTAGATTGATTGAACTCTTTTAGTATTTTTATATAGCACTTCCGCAGGGATTTTGAAGTAACCGAGGTCTTCCTCGACTAAATGTCGCATGAACTGATTGTTCTGAAGAGTCTCGCCACATAGTTCCCTAACAGCCAGCATTCGCCCGAGCAACCACATTTGATCATCATGCAGAATACCGTCACGTTGAAGTTCGGATTGGATTCGTATCACCTCTTTCATGACTTTGTCATCGGACGGACCGGCAATTGCAGCGCCGCCGAAGGTCCAAACGAATACGATAACAATCATCAATGTTTTCACGGCAACGGAACTCTCCACAATCGTTTCCCCTGATCGGATTGCATCCGCATTGCTTACAGGCAGTCATGCCAAACGCAATATTGCACTCGACGAATTGCCGCCGTTCGCAAAAGAAGCCCCAACACCAGCTAACGCGGGGGTGTCGGGGCTTCACACACAGAACGATCAAAGATCGATCAATAGGAATAGCTTACACTTATCTCATTGCCTCACAAGGGCCATGTTTCTACATTGAACGCGACAGCAACAGGAATTCACAAAATGACCAGTCCCACGATTTTCCGCGAAGTGATCGACGCCCTAACGCAAGTCCCTCAGAACGTCACTGACGGCCTTGTCGCCGCTGAGCGCGGCCGTAGGGCCATGATCGAAAGCAGGCGCCGCGCGCTTGCTGAGCGAGAAGGGCGGCATATTGAGATTGCGGGCACCATCATCGTAAATCTCGACTGATACCCACAAAAGATGAACCCGCCGGGTTCCAGCCAGCGGGTTCAAGGTGGTGTCGATCTTGATCTTGGTGTAGTTCAGCGAAAGGGAAAAACCCTCAGTGTTGTCAAACAACCCGCTGATAAGCACGCCATCCAGCTTGATTTCCATGACGGTGTTGGCCTGGTCGTCGATACCGATGATCGAGACGCCCATGCCCTTGCCCGCCGCCGCTTCAATGAAGAAATTGGGAATTGCGGTCTGGCCGCTGAGCGACAGGGTGACCTCGGAAAAATCAGGAGGCGGCTGTCCAGGACCGCCAGGCGCTTTCAAATCGACGGCAACTGCGCCTCCAAAAGAAAAGTCGGCAATCTCGAAGGTACCCTCCAGAGTGCCGACGGAACCGGGGCCCTTGAACTCGCCGTAAGCCAGATAGTAGTGGATGGTCATCGCCGTCTCCCAAGCCCTGCAACGCCAAGGCTGTTACAGGCTGGTTGAAACTTCAAATTGTATTAACGGGTTGTTTCATTCCGGGTTAACAGCCCCTCACCCGCCCCTTCGGGGCTCCCTCTCCCGCAGGCGGGAGAGGCTAGAAGGTGTCACAAAATCCCCAGCCGCTGGAACAACCCCTGCCTGCGCCTGTAGCTGGCGAGGAGTTCGGCCACGGCGGCGGACTGGTCGGCTGGCGCTTCGGCACCGGGCGG
>JBKJQD010000080.1:0-3187 GCA_046594125.1 Aestuariivirga sp. | reverse complement strand
CTCACCACCGTCAATGCCGTCCTGCAGCGCGTCGTGCCGAAGGAGATGATCACCGGCGCTACTTTCACCGCCGCACCGGGGCGCAGTGTCAACAGCGACCAGCTCATCGCCTTCCTCGCCCAGAATGGTTTTTCGCGTACTGGCACGGTGGTCGATCCCGGTGATTTCGCGGTGCGCGGCGGCATCATCGATATTTTTCCCACCGGTGCCGAAGCCCCGGTACGCCTCGATTTCTTCGGCGATGCGCTCGAGTCGGTGCGGAGTTTCGATCCGCAGTCGCAGCGCACCACCAAATCGCTGAAAAGTTTTTCGCTCTATCCCGCCAATGAAGTGCTGCTGACGCCCGAGGCCATCGGCCGTTTCCGCAAGGCCTATGCCGGGGCCTTTGGCGGCCTCGATATTTCCGATCCGCTTTATGAAAGTGTCACCTCGGCGCGGCGCTATCAGGGCATGGAGCACTGGCTGCCCTTCTTCCACGAGAAGCTCGAAACGCTCTTTGACTATATGACTGATCCGCTGATCTCGCTCGATCAGACGGCTGATGAATCCGCCGCCGCGCGTCAGGAGCAGATCGCCGAATTCTACAACGCCCGCCGCGAAGCCCTCGACAAGAAGCAAACCTTCGGCGCCGCACCCTACAAGCCGATCCGGCCCGAAACCCTCTATCTGACGAAAGATCAGTGGACGGAGGTTCTAGCTACGCACTGCACCCTGGCGCTCTCGGCCTTCGAGAGTCCCGACTCATCCGCCGTGTCTTTCGCGGGAAAGCGCGGGCGGAGCTTCGCCGCCGAACGTACCCAGGCCGACGGCAATATCTACGAAGCCGTGAAGCTGCATACCGAGACCCTGCGCAAGGCGGGAAAGCGCGTCGCCATCGCCACCTGGACCGAGGGCTCGCGCGAACGCCTCGAAACCATCCTCAAGGATCACGAACTGGCACCGCTGGCCGCCGCCACGGACTGGACCGGCGCGAAGAAGTGGGACCGGGCCATCGTCGCCCTCATCGTGCTGGGCCTTGAAGAAGGCTTCGAGACGAGCGACTTCGCCGTTATCTCCGAACAGGACATTCTCGGTGACCGTCTGGTGCGCCGTGGCCGCAAGACCAAGAAGGCCTCGGACTTCATCTCCGAATTGCAGGCGCTGACGCCGGGCGATCTTGTCGTCCATGTCGATCACGGCATCGGCCGCTTCGAAGGCCTCAAGACCATCGAGGTGCAGGGCGCACCCCATGACTGCCTGTTCCTCATCTATGCCGGCGGCGACCGCCTGTTCCTGCCCGTCGAGAACATTGAGCTCCTGTCGCGATACGGCTCCGACGAACAGGGCGCCCAGCTTGACAAGTTGGGCGGCGGCGCCTGGCAGGCCAAGAAGTCCAAGCTCAAGGAACGCATCAAGGAGATCGCCGAAAACCTGATCCGCACCGCTGCGGCGCGCGAACTGAAACCCGGCGACGTGCTGCCGCCGCCGGAAGGCGCCTTCGACGAATTCTGCGCGCGGTTTCCTTATGAGGAAACCGAGGACCAGCTCACTGCCATCGAAGCGGTGCTTGAGGATTTGCAGAAAGGCCGCCCGATGGACCGTCTGGTCTGCGGTGACGTCGGCTTCGGCAAGACCGAGGTGGCGCTGCGCTCGGCCTTTGTCGCCGCCATGAACGGCAAGCAGGTCGCCGTGGTGGTGCCGACGACGCTGCTGGCGCGCCAGCACTTCGCCACCTTCCAGGACCGCTTCAAGGGCCTGCCACTCAATATCGCACTGGCCTCGCGCCTTGTGCCGCGCAAGGAACTGGAAGCCAGCAAGGAAGGCCTGGCCAAGGGCGATGTCGATATCATCATCGGCACCCACGCGCTGCTGTCCGCATCGATCAAGTTCCGCGATCTGGGTTTGCTTATCATCGACGAGGAGCAGCACTTCGGCGTCAAGCACAAGGAGCGCCTCAAGGAGATGCGCGCCAATGTGCATGTGTTGACGCTCACCGCCACGCCAATCCCTCGCACCCTGCAACTGGCGCTGTCGGGACTGCGCGAACTTTCCCTCATCACCACGCCGCCGCTCGACCGGCTGGCGGTGCGTACTTACATCTCGCCTTTCGATCCGGTGATCATCCGCGAAAGCCTGCTGCGTGAGCATTTCCGCGGCGGCCAGAGTTTCTATGTCGTGCCGCGCGTTTCCGACCTTGACGAGATCGCCGGATTCCTGCGCGAGAACGTGCCGGAGATCAAGTTCCGCGCCGCCCATGGCCGTCTGGCGCCGACCGAACTCGAAGACATCATGACCGGTTTCTATGACCGAAAGTTCGACGTGCTGCTGTCGACCACCATCGTCGAGTCAGGGCTGGACATTCCGACCGCCAACACGCTGATCATCCACCGTGCCGACATGTTCGGCCTGGCCCAGCTTTACCAATTGCGCGGCCGTGTGGGCCGTTCCAAGCAGCGCGCCTATGCGCTGTTCACCACACCCGCCAATCGCTCGCTGACAGCGGCGGCGGAAAAGCGCCTGAAGGTTCTGCAATCGCTTGATTCACTCGGCGCCGGCTTCACGCTGGCCAGCCATGACCTCGACTTGCGCGGTGCCGGAAACCTGCTCGGCGACGAGCAGTCGGGCCACATCAGGGAAGTGGGCTACGAACTTTATCAGCAGATGATCGAGGAGGCCGTCGCCAAGCTGCGGACCGGTGAGGACAAGTTCGAGTCGGAAGGCTCATGGTCACCGCAGATCAACATCGGCACCTCGGTGCTGATCCCCGAATCCTATGTCGAAGACTTGCAGGCGCGGCTTGGCCTCTACCGCCGTTTGGCCGACCTGCACGACCAGCAGGCCGTCGATGGCTTTGGCGCCGAACTGCACGACCGCTTCGGCCGGGTGCCCGACGAGGTGCGCCATCTTCTCGACATCGTGTCGATCAAGCTCCTGTGCCGCGCCGCCAACATCGAAAGCGTCGATGCCGGCCCCAAGGGTGCGGTGATGAAGTTCCGCGGTGATAGCTTCGCCAATACCGGCGCACTGGTGCAATGGATCGGCGGGCAGGGCACGCTTGCCAAGCTCCGCCCCGACATGAAACTGGTCATCATGC
Source organism: Aestuariivirga sp. (assembly GCA_046594125.1). Classification (GTDB taxonomy): domain Bacteria; phylum Pseudomonadota; class Alphaproteobacteria; order Rhizobiales; family Aestuariivirgaceae; genus Aestuariivirga. Next base: position 114 of record JBKJQD010000080.1, on the reverse strand, counting down.
GCAACTGGGAAAAGCCCGAAGACCGCCTGAAAGGTACACGGCAGCTGATGCAGACGCTGGTCAAGCTGGCGGCCTAACTAACCTCTCCCGCCTGCGGGAGAGGGTGCCGCGAAG
>JBKJQD010000225.1:0-6729 GCA_046594125.1 Aestuariivirga sp. | reverse complement strand
ATGCGCATGAGTTATGCACAATGGTCAGCCTCCACGGTGGCCGCCAGCCGCATGGAGCCGCGCCTGTCGCGGGCCGGCGCATGGCATGATCATCTCAACGGTCTCGATGCCATGGCGCCCGCCGATGAAGGATCGGCCATCAAGTCAGCGGAAATTTTCACGGCCTATCTCGCCAGTTGCCGTGTGGACGAAGTGTCGTTATCCGCTTTGCCACCGGGGCGTTTTCTCATGCCGGGTGACTTCGCCGGCTCGCCGCTGCTGGCCTTTGCACCACTTGAAGTGCAGGCCTCGGCGGAATTTCCCAAGGGATCGCTGGGCTCGCTCATGGAACGGCGCTACGACTCCTATGTAGCGAAGATTGTGAAACCGTTTTTCTTCGGCCACTTCGCCAGGCTCGACCGGCAGATCGTGCTGGTTGATACCTTGACAGCACTCAATGCCGGGGCCGGAGCAGTGAAGGATTTGCAAATGGCGCTGACGCAGATTCTCACCTGTTTCCGCCAAGGCGCCAACTCGGTGTTGTCCGCCGTGCTGGGCCGCCGCATTGACCGCATTCTCTTTGCTGCAACCAAGGCCGACATGTTGCATCACACCAGCCATGACCGTCTCGAGAACATCTTGAAGCTCATCATCGAGGACGCCATGACGCGCGCCGAATATTCCGGTGCCGAAATTGACGTAGCAGCCCTTGCCGCCATCCGCGCCACGCGCGAGGCGAGCGTCAAGCAGAAGGGCGAGACACTCGACTGCATCGCCGGCACCCCGCAAGCCGGTGAAGCAATTGACACCACCCGCTTTGACGGCGAGACCGAAGCCGCCATATTCACCGGCGACTTGCCGCTCGATCCCAATGCGGCGCTTGATGGTTCGCTCGAAGGTCACTTGCGCTTCCTGCGCTTTCGCCCGCCGGCGCTGAAGGATGGCCGCTTCCCGCATATCCGTCTCGACCGCACACTTGAATTCCTGCTTGGAGACCGCCTCGCATGAGTGAAGGCCCGCGCCGCCCCAAAGCTTTCGTCATCGAAGCGCCGCAAGGCGCCACCGCCGAGGTGCAAACCAAAAGAAAGCCGCGCCCCGTCACCGGCATCACCTTCGAGCCCGAGGACACGGGCGGTGAAATCATGGTTGTTCCAGCCCAGCCGCCACAGTCGCGGCGCACCCGCTGGGGCCTGATCCTGCTTGGCGCGCTGAGTTCGCTGGTTACCCTGTGGGCCGGCCTGATGGTCACACAGCTTGTCGAGGATTTCTTTGCCCGGTCGCCGGTCCTCGGCTGGACAGCGCTGACCATCGCCGGCATTGCGGGTCTGGCGGCGCTCGCCATCGTGTTTCGAGAAATCTGGGCGCTGACCCGCCTGCGCCGCATCACCCACATCCAGGAAGACGCGGCCCATGCGCTGAACACCGATGATGCCGCCGCGTCGAGGCGCGCCATCGCCAATCTCACCTCGCTCTATGCCGGCCGCGCCGACGCCGGCTGGGGCCTGCAATCGCTGAAGCAGTTCGACAGCGACATCATGGACCCGCGCGACCGCTTGCGGCTCGTTGATCGCTATCTGGTGGCGCCACGCGACGCGGAGGCCCATCGCATCATCGCCAGGGCCTCGCGGCGCATCACCCTGCTGACCACCGTGACACCGGTTGCCGCCCTCGACATTCTCTTCGTCGCCGCCCAGAACCTGAGGATGATGCGCGAACTGGCAACGCTCTATGGCGGCAGGCCCTCGGCACTTTCCACGCTGCGGCTTGCCCGCATGGTGATCGGCCATCTGGCGGTGACCGGCGGACTGGCGCTCTCCGACAATATCCTGCAGCATGTGGTGGGCAAGGGCCTGCTCGGCCGTCTGTCGGCGCGTTTCGGCGAAGGTGCTGTCAATGGTATCCTCACCGCACGCATAGGACTAGCGGCGCGCGACGTCTGCCGCCCTATCCCGCAGGAGACTTCCGCCAAGGAAACACTGGGCAGCCTGATGCGTGAACTGGTTTCCACGGGCGACGGTGACAAAACCGAATGAAGCGCCGACGGAATTCAGTGGGCCGCCGCGTCTTGTCAACATCACTGATCCACAGGAGATTGAAATGCAGAAGAAAACCAAAATGGCGCTTGCGGCGGGTGCTCTCGTCCTCGTGGCCTCCGGCGGCATTGCCGGGCTTGCTCACGCCGGCAGGGATGGCGGCAGGATGGGCATGGGACGCCACCATGGCCACATGATGATGGACATGGCTGAACGCTACGACACCAACAAGGACGGCAAGATCACCCAGGAGGAGATCGACCAGAACCGCACCACCTGGCTGGCCGAATTCGATGCCGACAAGAACGGCACCCTGTCGCTCGACGAGTTCAAGGGCCTGTGGCTGAAAGCCCGCCAGGAACAGATGGTGCGCGAGTTCCAGGAGTTCGACCGCGACGGCAACGCCCAGGTGACGCTTGACGAATACAAGGGACCAATGGCCAAGGTTGTCGCCAACATGGACCAGAACAGTGACGGCGCCCTCAGCAAGGAGGACCGCCAGGCGATGATGGCCCGCCACGGCCAGCGCTGGCACAAGATGGGCCCGGGTATGGACGAATGGCACGGCGGCGAAGACGGGGGCGATCAGCGTTAACGGCGCCGGACGGCTCGTTAACCAGGTGTGAACCCTGTTTTAAGCCGTCAATCAACTTGCAGGGAATAGCTGCGAATGTCCCCCGTCATGCAATGATGCGGAGCAGATCGATGGCGCTTGCCAAGCACAACCAGCCAGCCGGAAACTTTCTTCTGGCTGGCGGGATCGTTGAAACCGCAACCGTCGCACATGCTTTGCCGCGCGGCGCCTTCCTGTCGCCGGTCAACAGCCTGGCTGAATTCGCCGCTCTCGCCCCCCAATGGCGCGCCCTTGAGGACGAGGCCGCTGCTCCCCATAACGTGTTCCAGAGCTTCGGCTGGCTTCTGAACTGGGCCAGCGTTTATGATGCTTCGCTCTGTGCCGTGACCGGCTATCAGGACGGGCGTCTGGTCTTCGCCTGGCCGATGATGAAGTGCCGGGTAGGGCCGCTTACTGTCCTGCGCTGGATGTCGGAACCCCTGTCGCAATACGGCGACATCCTGATAGCTCGCGGCCAATGCGCCAAGACATGGATGGAGCGCGCCACGGGTTTCGTGGGCAATATGCGCGGCATCGACGTTGTCCGCCTGCGTCATGTCCGCGACGACGCCGCCGTTGCACCATACCTCGCGGAAAACTTCCGCGATGCCCGCATGAGCGAGCAGGCGCCATGGCTCGATCTTGGCCGCTTCGCCAATGAGGCGGCCTATGATGCCCGCTACAGTTCCAGCCAGCGCAAGCGCCGCAAGAAAATCCGCAAGGCACTGGAAGATGATTTCGGCCCCGTATCCTTCGAGATGGCCATCGCCGGCCCGGCGCGCGATGCCGCCATCACCGCTGCCATCACTGAAAAATGCCAGTGGCTCGACGAGCGCGGCCGCCAGAACCGCGCCCTGTGCAACGCCCGCATCGTCGATTTCCTGAAAGCCCTGTCACATGATGCCGGCAGCACGGCGCAATTGGTGACCAGCTGTCTGACGGCGGGCGGGCGATCCATCTCCTGGGAAATCGGCTTCCGCCACCGCGGCACGCATTTCGGTTTCATCACCTCGCACGTTACGTCGCTGACTGATTATTCGCCAGCCCGATTGCACATGGACCTGTCACAACGCCAGGCGCTGAAGGACGGCATGACCGCCTTCGACTTGATGATCCCCAACGACGCCCACAAGGAATCCTGGAGTTCGGCCAAGGTCACCACCCGCGACTATTACCTGCCGGTATCGGCACTGGGCAGGCTCTATGGCGCAGGCTATCTCGAAACCATGCGGCCCGTGTTGCGCCGCGCCTATTACGGCATGCCGCCCTCCCTGCTCCGCCTGTTGAAGCCCATCACCGGCCATTGACGCTTTGTGGTTCCAGCACGCCAAATGCGGATGAAGCCCGAACGGGCCTCTGCTATAGGGCTGGAATGGCAACCCTGCTTCGCTCCAGCGACCCGCTGCTTCAGCCCTACAAGCTGAAGCATCTGACACTCAAGAACCGCATCATATCGACGTCCCACGAGCCCAATTTCGCCGAGGACGGGATGCCTACTGATCGCTACCGGCTTTACCATGTGGAGAAGGCCAAGGGCGGCATTGCCCTCACCATGACGGCGGGTTCGGCCGTCGTCTCGCGGGATTCGCCACAGGCTTTCGGCAATCTTTTCGCCTACAAGGACGAGATCGTGCCGTGGCTGAAGAAGCTCGCCGATGAATGCCACGGCCATGGCGCCGCCGTGATGATTCAGTTGACGCATCTGGGCCGCCGCACCAACTGGAACAAGGCCGACTGGCTGCCGGTTCTTTCCGCTTCACCCGTCCGCGAACCGGCCCACCGCGCCTTTCCCAAGGAAATGGAAGACTGGGACATGGACCGTATCGTCAGGGACTATGCCGATGCGGCGGCGCGCATGAAGGCAGCGGGCCTCGATGGCTTCGAGTTCGAATGCTACGGCCATCTGATGGACAGCTTCTGGTCTCCCGCCACCAATATCCGCAGCGATGAATATAATGGCTCCCTCGACAATCGCTTGCGCTTCACCTTCCGGGTTCTTGAGGCGGTGCGCAAATCGGTGGGCGCCGATTTTCTGGTTGGCGTCCGCCTGACAGCCGATGAGGGTTGGGACAAGGGCCTGTCGAAGGCCGAGGGCGTGGAGATATGCCAGCGTCTGAAGAATTCCGGCCTGATCGATTTTCTCAACATCATCAAGGGCCACATCGAGCACGATTCGCCGCTGGCCGATGTCATCCCGCTTTCCGGCACCAAGGCTTCGCCGCATCTCGATTTCGCCGGAGAAGTCCGTGCACTGACGAAATTCCCGGTGTTCCACGCGGCGCGCATCAATGATGTGGCCACCGCCCGCCATGCCATAGCCGAAGGCAAGCTCGACATGGTGGGCATGACGCGCGCCCACATCGCCGACCCGCATATTGTCCGCAAGATCGAGGAAGGCCGCGAACACGAAATCCGCCCCTGCGTCGGCACCACCTATTGCCTCGACCGCATTTACGAAGGCGGTGGCGCTGCCTGTATTCACAATCCGGCGACGGGCCGCGAGGCCACCATGCCGCATATCGTTCCGAAATCCACCGGTCAACGCCGGACCATCGCCATTGCCGGGGCCGGTCCCGCTGGTCTCGAAGCGGCGCGCGTTGCAGCGGAGCGCGGCCACCATGTCGTGGTCTTTGAAGCGGCAGCGCAAGCCGGCGGCCAGATCCGGCTCGCCACCCGGATCAAGCGCCGCAAGGAAATTATTGGCATCGTCGATTGGCGCGTCGCCCAGTGCGAGAAGCTCGGTGTCGATATGCGTTACAACACGCTGGCCGAAGCCTCCGACCTTGTGGCGCTGGAGCCCGATGTCATCATCATCGCCACCGGCGGCCTGCCGCAGAACCCTGCCATATCGGAAGGGGCCGATCTCGCGGTCTCAAGCTGGGATATTCTCTCAGGCGATGCGAAGCCCGCCGATGACGTGCTGGTCTATGACGACAACGGCACCCACCCCGGCATGGCGGCGGCGGAATTTATTGCCGAGGCAGGATCGCGGCTGGAGATCATCAGCCCCGAGCGCCAGTTCGCCGCCGACATGGGCGGCCTCAATCTGGTGCCCTACATGCGGAATTTCGCCGCCCACGGCGTCATCATCACCACCATGACCAAGGTGCGTTCCCTGCAACGCCAGGGCAACAAGATCAGGGTTACGCTGTGGAGCCCCTACTCCATGACCGATTGCGGCGAACGCCTGGTTGATCAGGTGGTGGTGGAACACGGCACCAGCCCGCTGGCCGATCTTTACTTTGCACTGAAAGAACAATCACTGAACCGCGGCGAAGTCGACTATCCGGCAATGATCGAAGGCAGGCCACAAACGATCCGCACCAATCCGGTTGGAAAGTTTCAGCTCTTCCGCATCGGCGATGCCGTAGCATCGCGCAATATCCACGCGGCGATTTACGAAGCACTGCGCCTCGTCAAGGATTTGTAAGCGCGGCGATACGCTTCAGAACTTCATCGTCGTTGCGCCGGTAGGGTGTGAGTGGCCGGTCTTCGCCGCCCAGTGCCGCGACGTGGCCGCCTTCCAGCAGCTGGCGTGAAATCACCCCGATGTCGCGCGGCGGCTGCACCAGCCCGCTGCGTGCCAGCCACGCGCCAAGGCCCCGCCGTGCATTCCACGTCACGCGCCATGGCGATGCCGGCAGCTCGAAAATATTGACCGGCTTTCCGGTACTCAGGGCTTCGCTGAGCATCGAGGCGCTGTCGTTGGTGACGATGAAGCGGTCAGCCAGCGCCAGGGTGGCCTGATAGGGGTTGGATCCGCCAGGCAGCCACGGATACAGGCGATGCGGCCCCGTCAGATTGGGCGCGATCTTGCCAGCCGTATCCGCTTCCGAGCGCGGCGAGAACAATACCAGCAGCGAACCACCGGTCCGCGCCGCCAGCCCCGAGGCGCCCTTTCCCAGTTCCGCCAATGCCTCATCGCTGAACCTCAGGGGATATTTGCTGGCCCCGATGATGACGGCGATCAGCGGCCGCGGCAGGCCGCGCCATTCGTCTGACCAGCGTTCAAGCCCGGCATTGCCGGAGGGCCGGGCCACGGCGAAGGGCAAGGTCATTTCAATCAGCCGGGGATGAGCCGGGAGGCCATATAGCGGCGTGGAA
>JBKJQD010000216.1:0-3118 GCA_046594125.1 Aestuariivirga sp. | reverse complement strand
AGACGGCACTAAGCAGACCTGCGGTGTCTGGCCAACGGATTCGAATGATGATTCCATGCAGTGAACTGATTTCCCCGCCATGAACCAGCCTCCAAATCAGTTCACTGCATGGAATCATCATTCGAATCCGTTGGCCAGACACCGCAGGTCTGCTTAGTGCCGTCTGTCAGTCTGAAACGTCGCCCCTCCCACAGGGGTGTGGATCGAAACACGTGTGACGGCCGATCCGCTCATGGAATACCGGTTCGACCCGGTGTTTGCCGCTGAAATCCGCGGGCACCGGGTCAATCGGATGCGTTCGCAGACCCACTGGCGGTGGCACTTGGACGAGGTCGCCGTGAAAATCAATGGCGAGAGGCATTACCTCTGGCGGGCGGTGGATCACCAAGGCGAGGTATTCGAAAGCTTCATTACCAAACGACGCGATCGCAATGCGGCATTGACATTTCTCAGAAAATTACTGAAGCGGCATGGCACGGCTGAAGTGATCGTCAGTGACAAACTGCGTTCCTATTGGGCTGCCCTACGCGATCTCGGGATCGCGGATCGCCAGGAAACCGGCTGGTGGGCCAACAATCGGGCGGAGAATTCCCACCAACCAATTCGAAGATGGGAGCGGGCAATGCCGTGCTTCCGGCGCATGCGAACATTGCAGAAATCTGCCGCCGTCCATGGCTCAGTCCACAACCACCTCAACGCGGAGCGCCACATCTAAGGCCGTCAAAATTTCAAGATCAACCGTGCTGCCGCTCTCGCCGAGTGGCGCCAGCTCTGCGTAACCTGACCCGGTGTGGGCTTAGGAAAACTGTGACGAGTTTGCATTCGTCTGATACCACCTTTTTCACTGTTGGACCGCCCGCATGAATGCCTTCACGCGTTGGAGGTCGACACTGTTCCACCACACCCCGTCGTGTTTCAGTGAGCTGGCAACGATCACGCCGTTGGTACGAGCAAGAATGGCGGCGACATTGTCCTTGGTCACGCCGCTGCCGACCAGGACCGGCAGATCTGTCGCGCCCCGAATCGTGTCGATTTCTTCCATCGTCGCGGTGTCGCCGGTACGTTGGCCGGTTGCGATCACCGCATCGGCATGGAAGAAGGCGACGTCACGGGTGAGTTCCGTGATGGAGCGGTCGGCGACGATCGCATGGGCGCCATGCTTGACATGAGTGTCGGCGAAGATTTTCACTTCTTCGGCCCGAATGGCGGCACGGTAGCGCAGCGCCTTCGCCGCCTCCCCCTCGATCAGACCCTCATTGGCGACATAGGCGTTGGCCCATTGATTGACGCGGACAAAACCGGCGCCGCTGGCGCGCGCGATGGCGATGGCCGGGATCGCCGCGTTGGCGAGTACGTTGATGCCCAGCGGCACGCCCGAGGCGCGCCGCACTCGGTCGGTGATCACCGCCATGTGAGCCGCGGTTTCCGGGCCAATATCGGCTGGTTTCAGGAACGGGATGTCGCCATGGTTCTCGATGATCAGCCCATTGACGCCCGCCGCCACATAGGCCTCAGCATCGCCAAGGGCCTGGTCATAGATGTCCTCGATCGGCCCGCCCCTATGCCCAGGGGAACCTGGCAAGGCGGGGCAGTGCACGACCCCGATGACCACCTTGTCGCGACCGAAAAGATCCCGAATGACGTGTCCAGATGTGGCGGCGATGGGGGTTGCCATGGGAACTCCGTGGTGTTGGGGCATCAGGCGCGGGTCAGCCAACCTAGCGCCTGGCGCCAGAGCCGCGTGTAGCCGGGCCAATCGACAAAGGGCGCGGGCAGCCAGTGCGGGCCGATGTCGGACGTCCAGGCCAGTGTGCGGCCCTCGCCGTAGGCGCCGGTCACCAGCAGCGGGTGCCCACCCTGTTCGGCGGGCAGCCGCGCGACGATCTCGATGCCGGACCGCTTCTTGACCACCACCTCGTTGACCCCTAGCAGGGCCGGCCAGGGGCCGGGCAGCCCGGCAACGATCGGATGATCCGGCATGAGGATGTCCGCTACGATTCCCTCCGGCGCCTCGACCCGGTCGTCATAGGGCAGGCAGTCCACGGGCAACGCCTCTTCGACCGCCGTGCGCCGCCAGCGGGCGCGGCCGTCGATGCCCTGGAACGAGAGATAACCCCCGATCATCATCAGTCCGCCGCCCTTGTGCGTCCAGTCGCGGATGAGCTTGAGACGGTTGGGAATGGTCTTGCCCTGCAGCCACACGTCGGGATGGAGCAGCAGCGTATTGGCGCCGATGTCCGAAAGGATGATGGCGTCATAACCGGATAGCCCGTCCATGTTCAGCGGAAATTCGGTCGCGGCCTCGTGCGCCTTCATGTAGGTGAGCGCGAACGCGCTGTCCCTGAGGGCGGCGACCAGCGGTTCGGCGCCGAGATGAAAGGTGACGCTCGAGAAACTGTCCCAGCCCTTGGTGTGGCTGGCGGCACTTACCCAGCTTTCGCCAACCAGCAGCACGTTCTTCTTTGCCATTCTCAATTCTCCTCCTGCACGTTCAGCCGCTCACTCCGCATGGAACACACGGCGCGGATTATCAGTCAACATGGCCGCGATCTGACGGTCGCTCACCCCATGGCGCCTGAGGCGCGGCACGAAATGCCTGAGGACATAGGCATAGCCAAAGCCGCCATAGCGAGTCAGCATCATCTTGAGGAAAACATCCTGCGAGAGCAGGATGCGATCGAGAAACCCCAGATCGATCAGCCGTTTGATGGCGCGGGCATTGTCCTCCTCGGACGGACACTGCACGCCCTGGTCGGCATACCAGTAATCCATGCCCAGCATGTCATATTCGATGAACGCGCCGCGCGCCGCGAGCGACGTCTGGTAATCGACATCCTCGCCCGACGGATTCATATGGCAGAGGATCGTGTGCCGGAGGTTGCCTCCTTCCTCGCCCACCATATCAAGAATGCGGTGCCCATGCCTATACCATGCCGGCAGATGAACCATGAGAGGAAGCTCGCTGCGGTGTTGCGCCCGCGCCGCGCCGCGCAGGGACTTTTGTTCCTCGGCGGTGAACTCGCCAGACACGCCGATCTCGCCGATCAGACCGATGCGAATGCCCGTGTCGCCCACACCGTGATGGGCTTCAGCCACGATTTCATCGGCAATATCGTCG
>JBKJQD010000155.1:0-11711 GCA_046594125.1 Aestuariivirga sp. | reverse complement strand
CGTGAGCCCCGGCTCCGGCATTCCCCTCCACTCACTTTGCCGCGCCCGCCGCCTGCCAACCCGCCATCATCAAGGAGACTGGCGATGAATTATGATTTCAGCGAGCGCGACGCCGTGCTTGCCGTCTGCCCCATCCTGTTCTGCCGCCGCAGCGGCCTGTGCCGCAATGCCGGAGCCGACGTACCCTGCCTCAAGACCCATCAGTCCGCCGACGAGGCGCGCGACGAACTCTCCGCCAAGCTCCGGCGGCTTTACCTCGCGCATGGCGGCGATCCCGCCAAGCTCGACCGGCCGCTGCGCTACACCCAGGAAATCGACGGCAAGATGGGCGCCTTGAAGCGGGCGCTGCAACTGGCCGATCCGTGAGCGCCGCGCGGCGTCAGTGCTTCTTCTTCGGCTTGGCGGCGGCGGCACGCAGGGCGGCGCCATGGGCAGCACGGCACCACCGCGTCATCTCATCGGCATCGTCAAGACAACGCTCCGGGCAGCGCCAATAGGAGGTGATGGTGCGTTCGCCGAGCTTGGTCCCATAAGTAAAAGGACCAAGTCCCTCGGCCTCGAACTGGCCACGCGATTGCTCATCAGCCTTGAGATAGAGCGTGTCTTCGACAATCAGCGCGAAAATGAGGCCATCGCGATAAAGGCCAGCGCCGCCGAACATGCGCTTCGAAGTGACCTCACCGAAGCCCGCCATCTGCTCCTTGAGGAAGCCGATGAACTGGGCCGAGGTGGTCATCGTTCAAACAGCGCCGGCGAGCTTGTGGTCCTCGCGGAGCTTCAGCAGCATCCAGACGATGGCGACGCCCACCACCTTGCTGAGGGTCTCAGTGGTGAAGGACAATGGTGCGAGATACCCAGACAGATACAGAAAGGCCAGAGAGTCGAGCGGCACCGAGATCAGGCTGGAAATCAGGATACGCTTTTGCAGCGGCCGCCTGGTGAACGAGAACACCGCCCAGTCGGCCATTTCGGAAATGGCGAAAGCGGTGATGGAGGCAACCGCCAGGGCTGGCGTGGTCATGAACCAGGTGATGACGCCGGCAGCCAGTGTCGCCAGCAGGATCTTGTGGCCAACCTCGCGCTGGGCATAGTCGCGCAGCACGAAGACGGCGCCAACCACCAGCGTTGCCAGATAGAGATCGCCAAACGGCGTGGCCAGCGGCGCGACCACCACGAACAGCCAATTCACCAGAACGATGGAAAGTATGTAAGCGATGGTCCACATGGGCTTAGCCGGTGATTTCGGCGGGCTTGAAGATCTGGGCGATCTCGATCGCCGCGTTATCGGCGGAGTCGGAGCCATGCACGGAATTGGCTTCAATTGATTCCGCGAAGTCCTTGCGGATGGTGCCCGCCGCGGCATTGGCCGGGTTGGTGGCGCCCATGATGTCGCGATACTTGGCAACCGCATTGTCGCCTTCCAGCACCTGCACGACAACCGGCCCAGAAGTCATGAAGGCCACCAGATCGTTGAAGAAGGGCCGCGCCTTGTGAACCGCATAGAATGCTTCGGCGTCGGCCTTGGCCCACTTGATGCGCTTCTGGGCGATGATGCGCAGGCCCGCCCCTTCGATCTTGGCATTGATGGCGCCCGTCAGGTTGCGGCGGGTGGCGTCGGGCTTGATGATCGAGAAGGTACGTTCGGTGGCCATGATGGTCCTTTGCACATGCTGAAAACGGATGGGCCGCCGTATAGCGGCGGCCCATTGCTGTTGCAAGCCTTGTGGAAACTACTCGTTGAGCGAACCCACCAGGTCGGTGATGCGGGCAATCGAGACGCGGCGGTTTTCCGGCTCCTCGTCGGGGGTCGGAATCTTGAGGAAGCGCTCGCCGAAGCCAACTGGTTTCAGATTTTCGGGCGGGATCACATAATAGGTCGAGAGTGCTTCGCGTACCGCCTTGGCGCGGGCCAGCGACAGCTGCTGGTTGGCGGCATCGGAGCCCACCGCGTCAGTGTGGCCCTCAACCATGAAGACTTCGCCGGGATTGGAGGCGAGAATCTGTTCCATGATCTCGGCGATGCGGTCGAGATTCTGCACCTCTTCTTCACGCAGGAAGCTTTCGCCGAAACCGAAATGCACCGTGTCAATCTCGATGCGGGCCACGGAATTGCGCAGCTCCGGAGACTGTTCGACCTCGTTCAGCGTGTAGCGGCGGCTGGGCTTGCGCAGCGGTGCCGCAGCGAGGGTGTCTTCGAGATCGGCGTTGTCGGCTTCGGCGGCGAACACCGACGGCGCCAAACGGCGGCCCGGCTGCAGATTGACGTCGAGATTGATGCGCACCTTGTTGGCGGCGAGCCGCTGCTTGCGAATCTGGCGCTGGTCGAGGAGGCGCTGGCGCAGGATGCGGCGATCATCGTCCATGGTCTGGCGCCACAGGGTCCGGTTACCGGCGTCATAGGAATTATTGAGCACCGCTTCGCGGTAGACGTCGATGCGGCGGCGCAGCTCCTCGTCGCGCAGCTTGTCGGAGGGACGGCGGTCATTCAGCACGATCTTGATGTTGACGATGGTATCGCCGTTGCCATTGTTGTTGGCGGCATTGCCATTGCCGGCATTGCCCTGCTGGCCATTGTTGAGGCGGCCGCGCAGCACCTTCCTGTCAAGAGCCAGCTTCTGGCGCAGCGCCCTGTTGGTGACTGGCGAAAGCTGGTTGCTGGCCAGCAGGTCGCGGGCCGACTGGAGGCGGGTGCGGAGTTCGGCATCGGACAATTTCTGGGCGGGAGTGGTGTCACCCAGCAGGGCCTTGGCCTTGGCTTCCATGGCGGGTGTTCCAGCCTTGCCGGCGTCCGTTGTGGCGGGTTGGCCGGTCGTCTGGCCATTGCCGGTTGTCTGGCCGTTGCCGGTTGTCTGGCTATTGCCGGTGTTGGCGTTGTCTTGGCCGGTGGCTGGCTTTCCGGCCTTGCCCTTACGGGTCACCAATTCGGCGCGCGAGGCAATCGCCGCTTCACGAAGCTGGCGGCGCACATCCTTCGCAATGCCAGGCGTCTTCGAGAGCGCGATCCCTTTGCGGAAACGGTCGCGGAGCTGACCGGGGTCCATCTGGCCGACAGGTGTCGCATCCCTGAGGAAAGCATCGATCTCGGCATTGGAAGCAGCCGGTGCCATTGTCTCGGCGGCGGCCGGTGGTTGCTTCTTGGTCACGGCTTGGGTGTCAGTCTGAGCCTGACCGCCAGTGTCTTGCTGCGTGGCGGCGCCGGTATCGGCCTGGCCAGCGGCTGCCCCGCCACGGCTGGCCAGTTCGGTTTCCATGGCAGAGGCGAGTGCGGTCAGCTGGTTGCGCTGGTCATCACTGATGCCGGGCTTGCCGGCGAGCGCCTTGGCGCGATTGAGGCGCTGTTGCAGCCGGTCAGTGGGGATCTTCGACAGGGGCCGCTTGTTGGCGAGAAATTTGTCGACGGCGGCATTGCCGTCGCCCTGGTTGGCACCATCATCGGTGGCCTGGGCCAGCACAAAGCCTCCGGCAGGCGCCTGAACAGCAGATGCCGACAAGGCCGGACCCGCAAAAAGGGACAAGGCCAGCAGGCTGGCGGTAAGAGGCAGATATTTCATGTTGTACTCCAGTGTGTGGCAATCATCGATAAGCGCGGGAGTGGCTTATGGTTCCAATCATGCCTTATGTGCGCCGTCCATGGCAGAATTGTGGGCCAAATTGGCAAGCCCCGCCACAAGCCTGAACGGATGCTGACAATCAAATCAACGGCTTATTGCGTGTCAAAGCCGTCCAGCCTCGATAATCCGTTTCAGGAAGGCGCGGGTCCGGTCATGCTTTGGATCGCCGAAAATCTGGCTGGGCGGCCCCTCCTCATGCACGACGCCCTCGAAGAGAAAGCAGACCTTGGACGCCACTTCCTTGGCAAAACCCATTTCATGGGTGGCAAGCAGCATGGTCATGCCCTGCTGGGCCAGACCGCGCACAATGTTGAGAACTTCCGACACCAGTTCGGGATCGAGTGCGGAAGTGATCTCGTCGAGCAGCATCACCTTGGGTTCCATGGCGAGTGCGCGCACGATGGCGACACGCTGCTGCTGTCCGCCCGAGAGGCGGTCGGGATATTCGCGCGCCTTGGCTTCAAGCCCAATGCGCTTCAACAGCACCATGGCCTTTTCCTCAGCCTCGGCCAGATCAACTTTCAGCACCTTGGCCGGCGCCAGCGTCACGTTCTCCATGACACTCATGTGCGGAAACAGGTTGAAGCTCTGGAACACGATGCCGACGTTCTGGCGCAGCTTGTTGAGATCGATGCCCGGCCCCGACACGCGGTCGTCCTCAAGACGGATTTCGCCGCCCTGGATTTTCTCAAGTCCGTTGATGCAGCGCAGCAGTGTCGACTTGCCGCAACCCGATGGACCGATGAGGCAGACGACCTGATGCTCATCGACCGACATGTTGAGGCCGCGCAGCACCTTGATGGGGCCGAATTCCTTCTCCACGTTCCGCATTTCAAGGAAGGCCATCTCAGCCCCCGGCCCGCATGCGGGCATTATCGCGGTCGATCAGCTTGTCCACGAAACGGGCCTGCGGAATGGTGATGACGACAAACAGGATGGCAACCACGGTCACCGCTGAAAGGTTGAAGGCGTTGGAGGCAATGATGCGCGACTGGTTGAAGGCATCGATGACGCCAACCACCTGGACAAGTGCGGTGTCCTTCTGCAGGCCGATGAAATCGTTGAGCAGTGGCGCTATGATGCGGCGAACCGCCTGCGGCACGATAACATATCGCATGGTCTGCATGTACGAGAGGCCGAGCGAACGCGCCGCCGAGACCTGGCTCCAGTGAATGCTCTCGATGCCGGCGCGGTAGACCTCGGCGACATAAGCTCCATAAGTAAGTGTAAGCGCCAGGATGCACCACCAGATGACCGGAATGCGCGTGGCGGCGCGGGCATCGCCCACCGACATGCTCGACAGGTCGACGAACAATCCGACAATATGCGGCACGATGAGATCGGGCAGGCCCGATGTCGGGATACCGAAGCCTATGAGATAGAGCGTCACCACGGCGGGAAGTCCGCGGAAGATATCGCAATAGAGAATGGCCAGCGCCCGGATCGGCTGCCCGGCGGGCCCCGGCATCAGGCGGGCCAAGGCCACGATCAGGCCCCAGACCAGCACCAGAATTTCGGCGGCAATGAAGATGACAATGTTGGTGACAAAGAATTTCTGGGTGACGATCCACCACTTCTGCTGCATCAGCGGCAGCAGGAAGAAGGTCCGGCCCACGGCGACATTGTTCATCAGCACGAAGCCGACGAAGGCCAGCGCGATCAGGACGAAGACGCCCCAGCCAAGGGTGATCCAGCCAAATTCGCGCGCCGCCGCCGTGGCGATGCGGGCTTCGACAATGTCATTGGCGGCCAACGCCGCCCTGGCCCGGCGCGCGAAGCCAAGGGCGCGGAGAGCGGGCCAGAACAGCACAGCGGTGGCGGCGATCACCACCAGGAACACGGCCTCCCAGGCGCCGCCATAGCTGCCAAGTGCGACCAGCGCGTTGCGCACCACGCCCACCGTTCCGAAGGCGGCGAGAACGCAAAGGATGGCAAACAGCAGCGCCGCGACAGCAAGTCCGTCCGCGTGGGGCGGCACACTGGTTTCAGTGGGAGATGTCATCGGGAAGCTCCCCTCCCGGCGCTGGGCACCGGAAGGGGAAAGCCGTTACGGATTGAAATTAGGAACTGAAGCCGGATCCTTGCCCCAGGCGGCGGCGAGATACTTGGCACCGAGTTTGGCCATGGTGCCGTCGTCGATGATCGATTGCAAGATTTTGTCGATGGTCGGGTTGTTGGCGTTACCTTTGGGATAAATGGCGCCATAGGTCTCGCCGGTCTTGTACTGGCCGATGACCACCACCTTGCCGGGATTGGCCACCTCTTCGGCGAGCACGATCGAGGTATCGGTCATGGCGGCGTCGATCTGGCCGGCACGGAGAGCGGTGAACATGTCGCCCTGGTCAGGATAGACCTGGACATCGGTGAGGCCGAGTTTTTCCTGGGCGAAGGCGGCACCGGTGGTGGCCTGTTGCACACCGACCTTGGCCGTCTTGATTGACTTCTCGTCGACCGGGGCATCGGTGCGGGTCAGCACGCCGATGTCGGAATTAAAGTAAGGAACCGAGAAATCATGCACCTGCTTGCGCTCTTCGGTGATCGAAATTTCCGACATGGCGAGATCGAAGCCAGCCGTTTGCGCGGCGATCAGCGCGTCCCAGCCGACGTTCACCACTTCAAGCTTGTCGTAGCCAGCGCGCCAGGCGATTTCGGCGGCGATGCAATATTCCATGCCGTCCTTGATCGATTCCGGCGTATCGCCGTTCCACCAGATGGGGGCGGGCAGCGACACTTCGACGGTGAGCTGACCAGACTTGGCGGGATTGGCGAGGGGAATGGAACCCTTCGTGCCTGACATCTCGCAATTACCGATCATGTCGGCGGCCGATGCGGTTCCGGCGAAGGCCAGCATTGCCACTGCGATCAAAAGCCCGCGTTTGGTTGTTGGCATGGCGTGTTATCCCCCTGTTGTGACTTTATGGGCGAAATTACAGCGGAAATGGCAGCAAAGGGCAAGAGGACTTTAAAGTCCGGCGGGCAGCAGACAGGCCCGGCCAATTCGGTTAGACGGCAGGTCTTCTGGCAATCGGACGATTCACACAATGCAATCCATGGGGCTGGACTTCGGCACGACGAACACGGTTCTGGCGGTTGCCGGAAACGGCGGCACGGCCCATGTCCAAACCTATTCCCACGGCGGCCAGACCTTCGAGGCCTTCCGCACGGCGCTATCGTTCCGGCGCAATCCGGCAAGTGTGGCGGAAGCACGCGCCGAGGCTGGCCCCTGGGCCATTGAGAGTTTCGTCGAGGCGCCCGAGGACACGCGCTTTCTGCAGTCGTTCAAATCATTCGCGGCCAGTGCGGCTTTCTCCGACACGGCGATCTTCTCAAGGCGTTTCAAATTCGAGGACTTGCTGGCGTCTTTCATTGCGCGCCTGCTTACCCATGCCTGTCTGGCGCGGCTTCCGGAGCGGCTGGTGGTGGGCCGCCCCGTCACCTTCGCCGGGCACAATCCGGATGAGGCCCTGGCCCGGCAACGCTATGACGCGGCCTTTCGCAAGCTCGGCTTCCTCGATGTCACCTACGTTTTGGAACCGGTGGCCGCGGCGCAGTTCTACGCCCAGAGGCTGAGCGGCACGTCGACCATTCTGGTGGGCGATTTCGGCGGCGGCACCAGCGATTTCTCCATCGTGCGCTTCAAGACAGGCAAGACCGGAATGTCAGCGGAGGCGCTCGGCCATTCCGGTATCGGCATCGCCGGCGATACCTTCGACTATCGCATCATCGACGCGGTCGTCTCGCCACGGCTGGGCAAGGGTGCGACGTACAAGAGTTGGGGAAAAACACTGCCCATACCAGTGCATTACTTCACCAACTTCTCGCGCTGGAACGAACTCTGCCTGATGAACCGGCCGGACGTCATCCGCGACCTGGCCAAATATGCCCAGACCAGTGATTCCGGTGCCCAATTGCAAAGCTTCATCGATCTGATCGAGGGCGGCGGCAGCTACAATCTCTACCGCACGGTGTCGCAGGCCAAGGCGCTGCTGTCGGAACAGGACGAGGCGCCGTTCTTGTTCCGCTCATCGGGTGTGGAAATCGAGACGCGCATCAGGCGCTCCGATTTTGAGACCTGGATCGGCGGCGATCTGGCGCGCATCGACCGCTGTGTCGATCAGGTGATGGCCAAAACCGGGCTTGGACCTCAGGCCATCGACAGGGTATTCCTCACCGGCGGAACCTCCTATGTGCCGGCAGTGCGCGCCCTGTTCGTCAAACGCTTCGGCGAAACCCGCATCGAGACCGGCGACCAGCTCCTGTCGATCGCCAAGGGACTGGCCCTGATCAGCGCTTCGGGCGATGTGGCGCGCTGGGCCGTTACGTGAGGGTTGCATGAAACCTGTTGAAGTCGCCGCATTCTACAAGTTCGTGGCCCTGCCCGGCTTCGCGGAGCTGCGCCAGCCGCTGCGCGCACTGTGCGCTTCACATGGCATTCGCGGTACAATTTTGCTGGCGCCGGAAGGCATCAACGGCACCATCGCCGGACCGCCTGAGAACATGACCGGCATGCTGCGCGATTTGCGAGCCATCACCGAATTTTCCAATCTCGACTGCAAGCATTCAACCGCACCGGAGATGCCGTTCCAGCGCATGAAGGTGCGGCTGAAGAAGGAAATCGTGACGCTCGGCGTAGCGGGAGTGGACCCCACGGCGCGGGTTGGCACCTATGTGCGGCCGCAGGACTGGAATGCGCTGATCAGCGATCCGCAAGTTTTGCTGATCGACACCCGCAACGCCTTTGAAATCGCGGCGGGCAGCTTCCGTGGCGCCATCGATCCGGGCACGAAAACCTTTGGCGAATTCCCGGCCTTCGTGCGCGATAAGCTGGCGGGTGCCAAGCAGCGCAAGATCGCCATGTTCTGCACTGGCGGCATCCGCTGCGAGAAGGCGACCAGTTTCCTGCGCCAGGAAGGCTTTGCCAATGTCTATCAACTCAAGGGCGGGATTCTGAAATATCTCGAGGAGATTGCGCCGGGAGAGAGCCTATGGAAAGGACTTTGCTTTGTATTCGATGAGAGGACGGGGCTCGACCATGAGGCGTTCGCGAAGCCTGAATGAACACGGCGGCGCTGGCCGCCGTGTTCACCGCATTGCGTTAGTCCTGTTTACTTGGCGGCGGTTTCAACCGCGATCTTGCCGGCGAGCAGCGCGTCGAGCGCCGCTCGGGTCTCCGCATCGACCGGGGTCTTATTGGCCGCCGTGTTCAGGGCCGCGACCGCGTCGCTTTCGGCGGTGGCGGCCACTGCTGCCGCCGCGTCTGCTGCGGTTTGCGCGGCGGTTCCCGCCGCAGCAGCCCCTGCGGCGGCAGTTTCAGCTTCGGTCACCGCCGCCTGAGCTGCCGCCACCGCGTCCGCGAGAGTTTGATCATCCGGACTTGCGGCCGCCAGCGCTTCGGCATCGGCGAGCTTGGCCTTGGCCGCGTCAATAGCAGCCTGGGCGGCCGCGCTCAGCTTGTTCAGTGCGTCGGCGTCTTGCTGGGCGGTTACCGCCGCCTGCTGGGCGGTGATCGAAGCCTGGTTCGCTTCATAGTAGGCCTTGATCTTTCCAATGCGGGAGTTGGGTGACGCATGGGCAAAGGCATTGGCCGAGGCATGGGCGGCATTCAATGCGCCCAGCTTGCTGGCGATTTTGCCCTTACCCGGATTGACCTTGTCCACGGCCTTCGCACCGGCAACGACGGTCTCGGCGGCGGGCTTAGACTTGCCTGCTGGATTAGCCTGGCCTGCCTTGGAATGCCCGGTTCCGGCGCTGTGCCCGGACCCCTGCCCGCCAGCGTTTCCGCCGCCATTGCCATTGCCGCCACCATTGCCACCCTTACCGGCCATCGCAGAATTGAAAGCAAGGAGGTGGTTGCCGCCAACCAGCGGTGGTGTCGCCGCCAGCAAGGCACCGGCCGCGGCGATCAACGAATAGCGGGCGAAATTTCTGATCATGAGCATTCATCCTCGAATCATTAAAGGTCTAAAAGTATATCCGCGGCAGCCTGACATTTAACTGACAGTATGCGAGCCTATGCTTCGCCGGTCAATAATTGGTTGATCGATTGAATCGGATTTGAACGGCCGTGGAAAGACCCTAACCCGTCCAGCCCAATCCGCCCGCCACGCAGTTCATGGTCATGAGCAGCGGCATCATGAGGTCTTTGGAGGCTCCGTCACGGCGGGTTTCGCGCAGGAGCTGCACTTGCCAGCGGTTGGCCTGGTCAACCATGGGCCGCACCCGCTCGAAGCGGCGCCGCAAGCCTTCGAAGCGCTCGCACAATTTGCTCTCGCCGGTCAATTCGAGAATGGCCCGCGCGGTGCGCTTGTGCTCATGGCTGATCAGCGCGAAGAGACGCTCAGCCGAAATGCGGTCTTCAACGAGAGCCGCATATTGTTCGGCCACATCCATGTCGGCGAGATAGAGCGATTTTTCGACTTCGTCGACGGCAAGCCGGAAACCGCGCGAGCGATTGAACATCTCACGCAGGAGCTTCATCCCGTCGCCGCCGCGCGGCACGAGGAAATCGTCGAAGGCATAGCCCAGCCCATACCAGCCGGTCAGCAGATGGCGGTTCTGGCTCCAGGCGAAGACCCAGGGGATGGCGCGCAAGTCGCCGATGCCCTTGGCGCCGAAGCGGCGGGCGGGGCGCGAGCCGAGCTTGAGATTGGCCAGCTCCTCAACTGGCGAGGCCTGCTGGAAATAACTGATGAGCGAAGCATCCTCCGCCAGCTTGCGGTAGTGGCGGAACGAGGCCTGGGCGATCCATTCGACCGCCGCCTGGTGCTCGCCGATGACTTTCAATTCCGGCTCATCGATGGACTTCAGCGTATGGATGAAGACGCTGGCGGTGAGGATTTCGAGATTCTGCTGGGCGGTGCCGCGGTTGGCGAATTTGGAAGACACCACTTCGCCCTGTTCGGTCACGCGCATGTGGCCGCCGATGGTGCCTGCCGGCTGGGCCGCGATGGCGCGGCCGGTTGGTGCGCCCCCCCGGCTCACCGAGCCGCCACGGCCATGGAAGAAACTGATCTTGACACCGGCATCACGGCCGATGCGGATCAAGCGGCGCTGGGCCTCGAAGAGTTCGAAGCTGGCGCAGAAAAATCCGCCATCCTTGTTGGAGTCGGAATAGCCGAGCATCACTTCCTGGCGGCCATCATTGGCGGCAATCGAACCCTTGACCACGGGTGTGGCCAGAAGTTCGGTCATGATGCCCGGTGCGGCGCGGAGGTCGTCGATGGTTTCAAACAGCGGCACAACTTTCATGCGGCAGACTTCACGGGCGTTCTCATCGGCGAAGAGCCCACAATACTTAGCTAGAAGATAGAGGCCGAGGATGTCGCTGACATGCTGGGTCATGGACAAGATGAAGGTGCCGATTGCCTGGGGGTCTGGTCCGTCGAGCGTCTCGCGGATCAAACACAGAAGGTCGAGCAGTTCGCGCGTTTCTTCGGACACCCCGCGGAACTGCGGCAGGAAGCCCAGCGGCTTTTCCAGTTCGGCGTTGATCCACGCCGTCCAGGCGGGGCTGGCGGGCTCGGGCGCGTCGCCGGGTGCCAGCGGATTCATCTTGCGCCAGATTTCCTGCAACACGCGATTGATCACCGTGGTGTTCTGGCGGATATCGAGACTCATCGAGCGGAAGCCGAAGGTCTCGACCTCCCAGCGCACCGGCCTGATCAGCGAGGAGGCCAGCGACACGGATTGCATCTGGGCCAGGGTTTCTTCCGCCGTGAGAAGATCTCGCATCAACTCGGCTGTATCGCGAAACGGCGTACCCTTCGGGTTGCGCCCGAAGGTGGCGGCAAGGCGCAGGCGCAGGGCGGTGAAATATTGCCGGAAGGGTTCGTAGTTATTCCGTGAACGGATTTTCTCCGCCTCGCCCGACAGCAAAATCTGGCGGTCAAGCTGTTCGCGGAAACCGGCCGGAATGGCGATTTCCTGGGTGCTGATCGAAACCAGTTGCGCCAGATCAGTCAGCCGGCGCTCGAGGCGTTCGACGATAGCGTTGCGGTTTTCCTCGAGCGCATAGCGGGTGACTGATCTGGCGCAACTGGTTTCGATCAGCACCCAGGAAATCGCCATTCCGGCCGGTTTCCGCGAACAGCTTGACCGCCA
>JBKJQD010000192.1:0-8452 GCA_046594125.1 Aestuariivirga sp. | reverse complement strand
GCGAACTCGACGAGAGCAGATATCCCAAAGGCATCGCCGTCACGGAGGCCGAAATGGCCGGCCTCAACATCAAACGCGCCGCCTTCCACGGCGAATGGAACTACACTATCGCCCCCGTCAACCAATTATGCAAAGCCGTTGTTTCCTGACAGGCCCTTAGTCAATCGCCGGTGTTGAACTTCAAGCACCCCGCCCGATGGTGGCGATCCTCGCCTCCGCATCCCGCCGGTTGCGGCGTGAGGCTACGATTTCGGCGAAGATCGAAAGCGCGATTTCCTCTTGCGAGATGGCACCGATATCGATGCCCGCCGGGGCTTTGACAGCATCGAACGCTTCGGGCGAGGCTCCTTCCTTGACGAGTTTTTCGCGTATTGCCGCCATTTTGCGGCGGCTGCCGACAAAGGCCTTGTAGGGTGCATCGATATTGAGAATGGCGCGGAGTGCCGCTTCATCGCCCTTTCCCTGAGTTGACACCACCACGAACCGCTGGGCCAGGCCGCTGACCGGAAGCGCGTAGCCTTCAATCCGTATATCGGCTGCGTCGAAGGCCTGCTGCTCCTCGGGGGGGGCGCAAGCGGTCACCGAAAACCCCATCACCGCGGCGAGACGCGACAGTGCGATCGCCACCGGGCTCGATCCGCAGATCACCAGCGATGGCCGCGGCATCATCGGCTCGACGAAGATATCCATGGTGCCCTGGCTCGGGCACATGTTGCGGGCATAGCGCACACCCTCGCGGCTTTCGCCTGGGCTGACGCCGAGAGTGGCCAGATCGCCCGGCGGTTGCACCGATATGAGCCGTGCCTGCCCGTCGGCCAGCGCATCATGAGCGGCCTTCAGCACCGCGCCCTTGGCGCAACCGCCGCCGATCCAGCCGCCTTCGATGGAGCCATCGGGTTTGATGACCGCCTTGGCGCCGGCTTTGGCCGCCGTTACCGACACGGTGCGAACGACTGTTGCCAGCGCGAAGGCCTCGCCCCTCTGCTGCAACTCCGAAACGATATCCATGACGTCGATTTTGGAATTCATGGCCGTCACTCCGTCACAGGCGGGCGAGATAGGGTTCAAGCGCCGCGAGACTCTTGAGATTATGGGCTGGGGCGAACAGATCGAGATAGGGCAGTGCCGCCTGCATGGCCCTGGCGTCGGGACGATAGCCTTCCCATCCCATCATCGGGTTAAGCCAGACGATGCGGCGGCAGCGCTTGCGCAAGCGCGCCATCTCCCGGGCCAGCGCTTCCGGGTGCCCGGTGTCATAACCGTCCGAGAGGATCATCACGCAGCTCCGCGAATTCAGCACGCGCCGCGCATGCCACTGGTTGAAGGCCGCCAGGCACTCGCCAATGCGGGTGCCGCCGCCAACCCCTTCGCTCATCAGCGACATGCGCTCGACCGCGCGGGTTGCATTCTTCTCGCGCATGGCCTGTGAAATATGGGCAAGCCTTGTGTGAAACACGAAGGCCTCGGCTTCATGAAAGCTGTCGAGAACGCCGTGAATGAAGCGGGTGAACACGGCGGTATACATCTGCATCGAGCCCGAGGCATCGAGCAGCACGACAAGCCGGAGCGGCTTCACCTTGCGCTGGCGGTAGAGGAGATCGACGGGAACGCCGCCGCCCGCGATACTGCGCCGGATGGTGGCCCGGAGATCGATGCGCCGGCCCTTGGCGCGGGCGTTTTCGCGGCGTGTGAGCCTGGCGCGCATGACTTTGGCAAGCTGTTCGGCGGCCGCGTGGGCTTTCTCAAGTTCTCCAGGGTCGGCGATCTTGCGGAAATCGGTGGTTGAATGAACTTCGGCCCACGAGGCGCCTTCGTTCTTGCCTGTGGCGCCTTCCGCCGCCTCGCCTCCGCGCGTCGTGGCCAGCTGGTCGGTGAGGCCGTTGCCGCTGCCCTGGAGGTGGCTGGATGATGGACCAAGCACCGGCCGCGCCGGAGCACTTCCTCCTCCGCCCGTCTTCACCAGCCGCTTCATGCCCTGGCCCAGCCAATGGGAATTGAAGAGCTCGTCGAACTTTCGCCAGTCCGAGGTGCGTGAGCAGAACAGCGCCCTGAACGCCTGGCGCAAGTGGTCGAGGCGCCTGATGCCCAGTCCGGCGGCAATCTTGGCGGCATCAGCACTTTCGCCTGGACCTGCCACGAAGTCGTGATGGCGCAGCAGCCGCGCGAAGGCAGCGATCCGGGCAAGGATCGCGTCCTCCAGCGGCTTGAAGGTTCCAGGCTCTGGCGGGGTCATGCAGCAGCTCATGCGACCTTGCCCAGCACGCGCGCCGCCACTTCGCGGGTGAAGCGCGAACTGTCTTCCTGGGTCTTCACAAGACACATCATTGTATCATAAACCGCCTCGGGATCGGCGTGGAGATCGCGGATATCGAGGCCCAGCAGGGCCGCCGCCCAGTCGAGCGTTTCCGCCACTCCCGGCACTTTCCGCAAATCCTCCTTGCGCACCCGCTCCACCGCTCGGGCGATCTGCAGCGCGAAGCTCGCACCGACGCCGGCCACCCGGCGCTGCAGGATCGCCGCTTCGCGTTCGACATCGGGAAATTCGACGTAGTGATAGAGGCAGCGCCGCCGCAGTGCGTCGGAAATTTCGCGTGTGCCGTTCGAAGTCAAGACCACCCGCGGAATGCTCCGTGCCCGGATGGTTCCGAGTTCCGGCACCGTCACCTGAAAATCCGAGAGCAGTTCCAGGAGAAATGCCTCGAATTCTTCGTCGGCGCGGTCAATCTCGTCGACGAGAAGCACCGGCGGGACTTCCTGGCGGATCGCCCTGAGCAAGGGGCGTTCAAGCAGATAGCGTTCTGAGAAGATATCGTCCTCGCTGACGCTGGTGCCCGAGGCGGCGCGCGCCTGAATTGCCAGAAGCTGGCGCTGGTAGTTCCATTCGTAGAGCGAATCGGACCGGTCGAGGCCCTCGTAGCATTGCAGCCTGATGAGCTCCGCCCCATGCACACTGGCCAGCGCCTTGGCCACTTCGGTCTTGCCGACGCCAGCTTCTCCTTCGAGCAGCAGCGGCCGCTTCAGGAGCTCCATGAGATGGAGCGCCATGGCGAGATCCCGGTCGGCCACATAGCCTGCTTCCGCCAGTCTGGCGGAAAGGACCGGGAGGCTCAGCATCTCACCCCACCACGCCCAGCTTCTTCGCCGCCTCCCAGTTCCGCCAATAGTCGTGGGGCATCTGGATATGGGTCGAACCAAGGAATGAGAAGGCATCGTTGACGGCATTGGAAAAGGCGGGGACGCCACCGACATTAGGGCTTTCGCCCACGCCCTTGGCGCCGATCGGATGATGGGGCGATGGCGTTGTCGTGTAGTCCGTTTCCCAGTGGGGTGTTTCAACCGCCGTCGGCATGAAGAAATCCATGAACGAGCCGGTCAGCACATTGCCGGTTTCGTCGTAGCGGATTTCCTGTCCCATGGCGATGGCGAACGCCTCGGTAAGCCCCCCATGGACCTGGCCCTCGATGATCATCGGGTTGATGCGGGTGCCGCAGTCATCGAGCGCATAGAAGCGCCTCACCTTGTAGACGCCCGTATCGACATCGATATCCATCACGCAGAAGTAGGCGCCGAAGGGATAGGTCATGTTGGGCGGATCGTAGTAGCTTACCGCTTCCAGGCCCGGCTCCATGCCCGGCGGCACCGAATGGTAAGCGGCCCAGGAAATCTCCTTCATGGATTTGAATTTCTCCGGCAGGCCCTTGACGCGGAATCCGTCGACATCCCATTGCAAGTCGCCCTCATGCACCTCCAGCATGTAGGCGGCGATCATCTGGGCCTTGGCCTTGATCTTTCTCGCCGCCATGGCGATGGCCGCTCCCGCCACGGGTGTCGAGCGCGAACCATAGGTGCCGAGCCCATAGGGGGCGGTGTCGGTATTTCCTTCCTCCACCATGATGTCGGCTGCGGGGATGCCGATTTCGCTGGCGACGATTTGCGCCCAAGTCGTTTCATGACCCTGTCCGGTTGATTTGGTTCCGACGCGGGTGATCGCCGAACCGGTGGGGTGTATCCTGATTTCGCAACTGTCGAACATCGCGATTCCGAGAATGTCGCAGTTCTTGGATGGGCCGGCGCCGACGATCTCGGTAAAGAAGGAGACGCCGATGCCCATAATCTCGCGAGTCTTGCCGGCCTTGAAATCGGCCCGCTTGGCGGCCTGTTCGGTGCGTAGCGCGCGGTAGCCGGTCTTCTCCATCGCCTGCGTCATGGCGGTATGATAGTCGCCTGAATCATATTCCCAGCCAAGTGCTGACTGATAGGGAAACTGCTCGCGGCGGATGAAGTTCTTCATCCGCAAGTCGGCCGGGTCCATGTTCAGTTTCTGGGCCAGAATATCCATGGCCCGCTCGATGCAATAGGCGGCTTCCGTCACCCGGAACGAGCAGCGATAGGCAACGCCTCCTGGCGCCTTGTTGGTGTAGACGCCATCGACGCTGACATGCGCCACCGGAAAATCATAGGACCCGGTCACGATGTTGAAGAAACCCGCTGGCCATTTCGAAGGATCGGCACAGGCATCGAAGGCGCCGTGGTCGGCCAGCACATGGACGCGCAATGCTTGCACCTTGCCATCGCGGCTGGCGGCGATCTCGGCGGTCATGTGGTAGTCGCGGGCGAAGCTGGTGGCGGTCAGATTCTCAATGCGGTCCTCGACCCATTTGACCGGGCGGCCCGTCACGATCGAGGCGACGATGGCGCAGATGTAGCCCGGATAGGCGCCCACCTTGTTGCCGAAGCCGCCGCCGATATCGGGCGCGATCACATGAATCTTGTGTTCGGGGATGGTCGAAATCAGAGAGGCGACAGTGCGGATGACGTGCGGCGCCTGGAAGGTTCCCCAAAGCGTCAGCTCGCCCTTTATCTTGTCGAAGGAGGCCACTGCCTGGCAGGTCTCGAGCGGTGAAGGATGGGTGCGGGGATAGGTAATCAGTTCCTTGATGGTGACGTCGGCCTTGGCGAAGGCTGCTTCGGTCAGGTCCTTGTCGCCGATCGTCCATTCGAAGATGTGGTTGTAGTGCTTGCGGGGCCCATGGGCGCCGCTGTTCTTGCCTTTCAAATCCTCGCGGAGTTCGGGTGCTCCCTTGGCCATCGACTGGAACGGATCGACGAGTACCGGCAGCGGCTCGTAGTCGACGACAACGGCTTCGACCCCGTCGGCTGCCGCGTAGCGGTTCTCGGCCACGACGAAGGCCACTTCCTGATTCTGGAACAGCACCTTGCCGTCGGCCAAAACCATTTGCACATCGCCAGCCAGCGTCGGCATCCAGGCGAGGTTGACGCCCTTCAATTCCTGGGCGGTGAGCACGGCGAGCACACCCGGAACCTTCAGCGCCTTTTTGGTGTCGATCTTCTTCACCCGCGCATGGGCATAGGGCGAGCGCACGAAATCGCCGAACAGCATCCCCGGCAGTTTCATGTCATCGACGTAGTTTCCCTTGCCTTGGGTGAAGCGCACGTCTTCGACGCGTTTCCTCTTGCAGCCA
The DNA here is from genome assembly GCA_046594125.1 of Aestuariivirga sp. Taxonomy (GTDB): domain Bacteria; phylum Pseudomonadota; class Alphaproteobacteria; order Rhizobiales; family Aestuariivirgaceae; genus Aestuariivirga. The sequence continues at coordinate 2,969 of JBKJQD010000192.1, read as the reverse complement.
AGACCCTCGAGCTTGGCTTCGCGCTCGGCGCGATTTGGGGACATCTCGTTCATTCGGCGGCCTCCCGGTATTCCTCGCCGCGAAGTTTGGCGGCGGCATGTTGAATGGCTTTGACGATGTTCTGGTAGCCGGTGCAGCGGCACAGGTTGCCGGATATTCCAAACCGCACCTCGTCATCGGTCGGGTTGGGATTCTCCTGCAAAAGCCGGTGCGCCCGCATGATCATGCCCGGCGTGCAAAAACCGCACTGGAGTCCATGCATCTGGCGGAAGCCTTCCTGTAGCGCGCCAAGCGTGCCATCGGCGTTGGCCATGCCCTCGATGGTGGAAATCGACGAGCCCTGGGCCTGAACCGCCAGAACGGTGCAGGATTTCACCGACTTGCCATCGAGATCGACGGTGCAGGCGCCGCAATGGGTGGTCTCGCAGCCGATGTGGACACCGGTCAGCCCCAGATTGTCGCGGATGAAATGAACCAGCAGGGTGCGTGGCTCGCACAGGCCCTCGACCGCCTGGCCATTGATTTTGAGCTTGATGTGAACTGCCGCCATGATGGTTCTCCTCAAGCCCCGGCCCGCGCGATGGCGCGCTTAAGCGCCCGCGCCACGCAGATTCCCCCGACACTGACGCGATATTCAGGCGTGCCCCGCGTGTCGTGGGCGGGGTCCATGATCTTGCGGGCTTCGGCGGCGGCGGCATTGATTGCCGTATCGTCGGGCGCCCGCCCAATGAGTTGGGCCGCCGCGGCTTCGGCAAGCAGCGGCTTGGCTCCGAGATTGGTGAGCGCAATCGAGCAGGTGGCGATTTTCCCGGCCTTGAGCGTCACCACAACGGCGGTGGCGGCGGTTGCATAGTCGCCGATCTTGCGTTTCAGCTTCTCGTAGGCATAGCCCTGTTTCGGGGTCACCGGAATTTCTATCGCGGTAACAATCTCGCCCGCCTTCAGCGCCGTGTCATAGGTTCCCTTGTAAAAGGCGCGGGCCTTCACGCTGCGGCGCTTGTCCGGCCCCGCCAGCCGGTAGGTTGCATCAAGCGCCAGCATGACGGCGGGCATGTCGTTGCCGGGATCGCCATTTGCGATGTTGCCACCAAGGGTTCCCACATAGCGCACCTGCGGATCGGCAATCAGCAGGGCCGCCTCATGAAGGATCGGAATGTTCCTGGCGATGAGCGCCGAGGCCAGCAACTCATGCTGGGTGGTCATGGCCCCGATGACGATAGATTTGCCCGCCTTCTTGATGCCGCGCAGCGCCGCGATGGCACCCAGGTCGATCAGCAGCGACGGTTCGGCCAGACGCAGTTTCATCATCGGCAGCAAGCTATGCCCGCCAGCCAAAAGGCGCGAACCCTTCGACTTGCGCAAGAGCTTCACCGCCTCGCTCACGGATTTCGGCCGGTGATAATCGAATGCAGCGGATATCATGTGGCGAGTCTCCCGTTGGATGGCCTCTCTTGGCGGAGGCACGCAGCTTTTCTGGGCCAGCGCGAGAGACGGGGCAATGGCGCCGCCGTGGAAAACGCACGAGTAGCGCAAGCTTGCACGAACGGCGGCGCTCGCCGCACCAAATGCGTCATGCGGTCTGCTGCTGGCCGGTGTGCAGCCGCATCTTCTGGTGCAGGCCGAGGCGCGACTTCAATTCCGCGTAATGGGTGCGGCTCACGGGAACGAGCCGGGTTGCCGGCTCTCCCACCTCGGCGATAGCGCCATCACCCGATTTCCGCAGCGCCTTGACCTTGTCGATGGCGATGAGGTGACTGCGGTGAACCCGAATGAACATCTCCTTGTCGAGCCGGGCCTCCGCCTCGGTGATCGACCACGGGCAGAAGTGTTCGCTGCGGCCATCGTAGACGAGCGTATAATGCGTGGTGGCCTGGACGGCGCATATATCGGCTGCCGGCAGCAGTTTGGTCTGACCTTCGCTTTCGATCGGCACAAGCCGGGCCGGCTGTGTCTGTTGCGGATGCGCGATCGCATCGGGCAAGGGCTGCTCCTGCCCCGTCCTGCCCGCCGGTCCGCTCTCCGGAATGAGATAGAGCAGGAAACCGCCGGACACCACGAAAGCCAGGAGCGCCACCACGATAGTCAGCACGTCGCTGGAGACCGACGGACCGAATGCCGCCATCGCCGCAGGTGCCGCCACGATGGTGGTGCCCATCATGGCCGTGTAGTGCATGCCCGAGACGGCGAGGCCGAAAAGAATGGCGCTCACCGCCAGGGTCTGATGGCGAAGGGGCGTTTCGAATATCCTGAGCGCCACATAGCTTGAGGCAACCGCAATCGCTGCGGAGGCCATGATGAAGCGGGAATCGTGAAGAAGCATGTAGCCGCCGATGATGGCATGCATGCCGACATAGTGCATGCTGACAATGCCGGCGCCCATGATGATGGAGGCGAGCACGGTCCACCGCCTGGTCATGGCGGCGCTGCTGGCGAAATAGGCGGCGATGCCAACCACCAGCACGCAAAGCAGAAATGAAAGGAGAGTGAGCAGAACCGAGTAGAGCGTGTCTCCCGGCAACTGGGCGGCCAGCATTCCGACGAAATGCATAGTCCAGACGCCGAGTCCAAGTGACCAGGCAGCCCCGGCCAGCAGCCCGCGGCGATAGAAGCCAACAGCCTGCCTTGCTTGTCCCGCAAGGCCAAGACCGACATAGCCGCCAAAAATAGCCATTACGACCGAAAGGGCGACGAGGCCGGCCGAGTGGGGCAATCCAAACCAGATGGTCAAATCAGCCTCTTTGACAGAATGCCGGCCAACCGCGCATCGGAACAGTCGAGCTGCAACGATACCACGCGCCCCGGATGGACCGGAAGCGGGATTGAAACTGGACCATTCCAGTATTTTCGGCAAGGCTGAGTTGGGGGGGGAGGCGGAGTGAGAACCATTCTGGCATTTGTGATCGACTTTCGCCGGGGGCACACTAGCATTACAGTCGTGAATTAATTTTGCGATGGGCTTTTTGCGCTGC
>JBKJQD010000185.1:0-11791 GCA_046594125.1 Aestuariivirga sp. | reverse complement strand
GTCTATGCGCGGCTTGGTTCAAAGGTGACGGTGATCGAGTATCTCGACCGCATCCTGCCCGGCATGGATAGCGAGGCGGCCAAAGCTTTCCAGCGTCTGTTGCAGAAGCAGGGCTTTACCTTCCGGCTGTCGTCGAAGGTCACGGCGGCGGCCAAGGCGGGGCCCAAGGTGAAGCTAGCGGTGGAACCGGCAGCCGGTGGCCCAGCCGAAGTGGTTGAGGCGGACGTGCTGCTGGTGGCTGTCGGCCGCGTGCCCTTCACCGATGGCCTCGGTCTCGACGAGGCGGGCGTCAAGCGCGACGGCAAGGGGCGCATCGAGGTTGACGGGCATTTTGCCACCAGTGTGCCGGGTATTTACGCCATTGGCGACGTGATCCGTGGACCCATGCTGGCCCACAAGGCCGAGGACGAGGGTATTGCCTTGGCCGAAATCCTCGCCGGACAGGCGGGCCATGTGAATTACGATGTCATTCCGGGTGTGGTCTATACAAATCCCGAAGTGGCCTCCGTCGGCAAGACCGAAGAAGAACTGAAGGAGGCGGGCATCGCCTATAAGGCCGGCAAGTTCCTGTTCCTGGCCAATGGCCGGGCCAAGGCCAACCAGACCACCGACGGTTTCGTCAAGGTTCTGGCCGACGCCACCACCGACCGGGTGCTGGGCTGTCACATTGTCGGGCCAGTGGCGGGCGAGCTGATCCACGAGGTGGCGGTGCTGATGGAGTTCGGCGGATCGGCCGAGGATCTGGCGCGGACGTGCCATGCTCATCCAACCCTGTCGGAAGCCGTCAAGGAAGCCGCACTGGCGGTGGCAGGTCGAGCCATTCACTCCTAACCTGTTAACCTGCCCTATACGGGGCGGCGCTAGTATGGCTCCCGAACCGAAGGGAACCCCATGTCGCAGCCGCCGCAACAGGTTGATATCATTGTCCTTGATGACGACGTCGATCTCCTGGCGAGCGTTGCCGAATTGCTGGCCGATTGCGGCTACCGGGTGAAAGCTTTCGCGGATGCCGATTCGGCCATCGATTTTGCCATGGGCCAAAGCTTTGCCCTGGGCCTGTTCGACTACCGTCTCGGCAGCCTGAAGAACGGCCTCGATGTCGTGGAAAAGATGCAGGCGCTTGGCTGCAAGTCGGTCTATGTGATGATTACCGCCGATGTCGAGCAGGCCACCCAGATGCGCGCCGTGCATCTCAAGCTGTTCGAGTTCATGCGCAAGCCGGTGCAGCCCGAGAAACTCCTGGAAACGGTGGAGCGGGCCTTGAGCCACGCCAGCCGCATGGCGGCCTGATAGCAGCGGTTCTACAGGCCGGTCGCCGGCCTTGGATTGCTGCCGTCGAAGTATCGCGCGTAGCGGAACGGCGAGGGGTCGACACAGGGTTTTTCGCCGGTCACCAGCTGGGCCATCAGTTTGCCGGCACCTGGCCCCAGGCCGAAGCCATGGCCGGAGAAGCCTGTGGCGATGTAGAATCCTGGTAGCGCTTCGATACTGGATATGACCGGAACCGCATCCGGGGTGGCGTCGATGCAGCCAGCCCAGCGTTCGGCAATCTCCATGTCACGAAAGGCCGGGAAATAGTCCTTGAGGCTGGCGGCGGCCTCATCGAGAATGGATGCAATGGGGGCGGGGTCGAGGATGCGGACCTGCTCGAAGGGGGTGACCTCGTCGAGATTCCAGCGGCGCTTCAGGCGGGCCTCGTCGAGAAAGCGCGGACCCAAGCGCAGTTTCAGGCCGGCGCGGTCAAGCTGGAGTGCAGGCAGGAACTGGAAGAACAGCCGGAAACTGTCGGGCACGATATCGGCCACTGAAAAATGCCGGTGGGTGATGGTGTAACCGCCATCGGCGCGCCTGCGGAAGGCAAAGCGGCCGCCGGAACAGGAATGCCGCAACCCGGTCTCGATGGGGGCGGTACGCATCACCGAATTGATGACCGAAAGCTGCGGCAGTTCGATGCCAAGATTGTGACAGAAGCGTCTTGACCATGCGCCACCGGCCAGCACCACCGTATCGCAGGCAATGGTGCCGTTTTCGGTGACGACGGCCGAAACCCGCCCGCCTGAGGTTTCCAACCCGCGCGCCGCACAGTTGGTGAAGATTTTAGCACCCTTGCGGCGGCAGCCTTGCGCCATGGCCGGAACCGCCTTGAAGGGCTCGGCGCGGCCATCTTTTGGTGAAAACAGGGCGCCCTTCCACGGCCTGGTGCTGCCGGGCTGGCGCTGCTCCGCCTCGCTGCCGGAAATCATCCGGATGTCGAGCTGGTAAGGCTTGCCGTTGTCCTCGTACCATTTCTGCTTGGCTGAGAGTTCGGCTTCGGTTTCGCAGAGATAGAGGATGCCGCATTCGGCGAAGCCGGTCTGGCCTTCGATGCGGGCGTCCATGCGGCGCCAGAGATCGAGCGATTCAAGGATCAGCGGAATTTCGCGGGGGTCGCGGCCCATCTGGCGGCACCAGCCCCAGTTGCGGCTGGACTGTTCGGCGGCGACCTCGCCCTTTTCCAGCACCACCGTGTCGATGCCGCGTTCGGCCAGTTCAAGGGCTGTCGCTATACCAGCAATGCCACCACCGATGACGCAGACGGCGGCGCGCTTGGGCAGGGCGGGATCGGGCTGAACGATGTCGATGGCGGGCAAGGCGTGGGACTCAGTTGAGAGATGTTACCCTGTAGCCTGCGGCACGGATCAATTCCACCAGCCCCTCTCTGCCGGAGAGGTGCAATGCGCCCACTGCAATGAAGGCATTGCCTTTGGCGAGAAGGGCCGCGGCGCGTTCCGCCATTCGGTGATTGCGTTTGCGTACCAGGTCTTCTTCCACGAAGGCCATGATCTCGCGGTCGTCGGCGGACACTTTCCCGGTATGGGCGACGAACGGCATGTAGGCGGCGACGTTGTGGCTTTCATAGAGGGCAACGAGGGTTTCGAAAAAATCGCCGGTACGGGGACCGAGTTTGGCCACGGCGACCAGGTATTTGGTCTGCAGGTCCAGCGGCATGTTGGCGAAGACCGCAAGCTGTTCCGCCACGGTTTCGAGGCCGACGAGGGGCGTCCCGTTGCTTTCGGCAATATGCGCAATCTGCGAATCGAGAACGTCAAGCCCCTGGCCCTTGCGGGTCAGTTCGCACAAGGGGATCGACAACATGCCGGCCACCACCCAGGGCTGGTAGCCGAACAGGGTTTCGGCGGCACCGGGCGGCAGGTTTGCATTGTTGCGGATCAGCGGCTCGTCGGCGTCCGGGACGAGGTCCCACAGGGTTTTGCCGGCGGGCATGACCATGAGCCGGGCGTTTTTCATGGTGGCCTGCAGCAATTGCTTCTGATTGCCCAGTTCAGCCAGTTCGAGCGCCACGATCGAGGCCTTGGCAAGTGCAGCCGCGGCTTCGGGCGGCAAGCCGGTGACGCGCGGATCAGTGACATGGGCGGTGCCCAGCAGGAAGGATGGCGCCACACCGTCACGCTCGATCTTCCAGAACAGGGCCTCGCCATTGGGGATGGCCCTGGCCTCGGCCATGACGGCGGCATAGGTGGCGGGGTCCGACGTCTGGAGTTCGGCCATCAGATTGGTGCCCTTGCACAGGGGCGGCTCGGCTTGAGCCGAAGTATGTGCGGCGAGGCCGGTGGCGAACAGGGCGAGCAGGCACGTGATGAGGCGGGTCATGCGCGGGGGTGGGCCTTGCGATATTGGGCGAGGAGATGGGCGCTGTTCACTTCGGTATAGATTTGTGTGGTGGACAGACTGGCGTGGCCGAGCAGTTCCTGAATGACGCGCAGATCAGCGCCATTGCCCAGCAGATGAGTGGCAAAGCTATGGCGCAGCGCATGTGGTGTGGCCGTATCGGGCAAGCCCAGTGCGCCGCGCATGCGCTCGATCAAGAGCTGGATGTTGCGGGCATTGAGCGGACCGCCCTTCACCCCCCGGAACATCGGCTCAGCGGGCTTCAGCGGGAACGGGCAGAGCGACAGATAGGTGGCGATGGCCTGGCGGGCCGCCGGAATGACCGGCACGATGCGCGTCTTGTTGCCCTTGCCGGTGATGACCAGCGGATCGGCATTGGCCTGGGACGTGGTAAGCGACAGGGCCTCCGAAATGCGCAGGCCGCAGGCGTAGAGCAAGGTGAGGACGGCCTGATTGCGGGCAAGGAGCCATTGCGGCGTGTCACCGGTTGCCAAGGCATCGCCGCGGCTGACTTCGGCTGCGGCGGCAATGGACAGGGGCTTGGGCACCGCATGGGGCAATTTCGGTGACTGGACAGCGGCCAGCGCGGCATTGCGGAACTGGCCGCTGCGTTCGGCATGGCGGTGAAACGAGCGCAATGCCGAGAGCTGGCGGGCGATGGTGCGGCTTTGCGCACCGCCCGACCGCCGCCTGGCCAGAAACGCCCGGAAATCAGAGACGGTCATGGCTTCGAGATCGGTGATGCCTGCCGGGCCACCCAGATGATCTTGCAGAAAAAGCGCAAACTGCCCGAGGTCGCGGGCATAGGCCTCTAGCGTTTTGGGTGACATGCGGCGCTCCGACTTCAGCGCCGACAGCCAGCGCGCGGCAACAGCCGCCGCATCGGGCGCCAAGGCAAAAGCATATCCGGACATCGAAACGAAGCTAGCGGGGAAGTGTTGACCAATCCTGACCGGCTCATACCCATGGCGAGATGACGTAACTTTTCGCCACCATGACCCCTAACTTCTGTCATCGCCGGACGTATTCCGGCGACCCATCGTGCAGCATGTCCGGTATTTGAAACCGTGGAACAATGGGTCCCCGGGACAAGCCCGGGGATGACAGTTCGTGGGGATTCCCTCCTTACATCGCCTTCGCCGCGTCCGTCACAGCACTCGTCCAGGCCCCTTCCGGCTTCTTGGTGATCACCGGGTCGGAGCCGCCCTTCATGAGTGTGTCCACCGTGCGCTGGGCGGCGGCCACGTCCAACGTGCCGTCGCTGCCTTCGGTGAGTTTGTTGATCTCCTCGATCATCGTCGTCTGATGGGCTTCGGTCTGCGAGCCCGAGGCGTCGTTTTCGAGGACGATCTTGACGGCGTCGGCCGGATTGGCCCTGGCATCGTCCCAGCCCTTCATCGAGGCGTGCACGAACTTCGCCATGGTGGTGACGAAGGCCGGGTCCTTGAGCTTTCCTTCCAGCGTGTAGAGGCCGTCCTCGAGTGTGGCGACACCCTGATCTTCATATTTGAAAACCACGAGGTCTTCGGCTTTCATCCCGGCTTCGAGCACCTGATGATACTCGTTGTAGGTCATGGTCGAGATGCAGTCGGCCTGCTTCTGCAGCAGCGGATCGACGTTGAAGCCCTGCTTCAGCACGTTGACGCCATCGGCACCGCCGGTGGTCGGGATGCCAAGCTGGCTCATCCACGACAGGAAGGGATATTCATTGCCGTAGAACCACACGCCCAGCGTCTTGCCCTTGAAGTCTTCCGGTTTGGCGATACCGGTTTCCTTGCGGCAGGTGAGCATCATGCCCGACTTCTTGAAGGGCTGGGCGATATTGACGACCATGGACCCCTTCTCGCGCGTCGCCAGTGCCGACGGCATCCAGTCGACCACCACGTCGGCGCCGCCACCGGCCAGCACCTGTTGCGGATTGATGTCGGGACCGCCCGGCATGATGGTGACGTCAAGTCCAGCGTCCTTGTAGTAGCCCTTGGCCAGCGCCACGTAGTAACCGGCGAACTGCGCCTGGGTCACCCACTTGAGCTGCAGCTTGACCGCTTCGGCGAAGGCGCCCGTCGATCCCGCCAGCATGGCTCCCGCCGCCACCGCGGCCATCAGAAATTTCTTCATCTTCCCTGTTCTCCTTCTTCCTCGTTTGCCGCCTACTTGCGGTAGGACGGATGCCAAAAGGTCACGTAACGCTCGATCAGCGTCAGCAACCCGTAAAATGTCGAACCCGCCAGTGCCGCCACGGCGATCTCGGCCCACACCATGTCAAGCCCCAGTCTGCCAACTTCCGTCGAGATGCGGAAGCCCATTCCGACAATCGGCGTGCCGAAAAACTCGGCAACGATGGCGCCGATCAGGGCCAGCGTCGAATTGATCTTCAGCGCATTGAAGACAAACGGCATGGCGGCGGGCAGCCGGAGCTTGAACAGCGTCTGCAGCCACGACGCCCCATAGCTCCGCATCAGGTCGCGCTCCAGGTGCCCGGCCGCGGCAAGCCCCGCCACCGTATTGATGAGCATGGGGAAAAACGTCATCACCACCACCATGGCGGCCTTCGACTGCCAATCGAAACCGAACCACATAACCATGATCGGCGCCACCCCGACAATCGGCAATGCCGCCACCAGATTGCCGAGCGGCAACAGCCCGCGCCTGAGGAATGGCACCCGGTCGCAAAGGATGGCCGTGAGAAAGCCTGCCAGCGAGCCGATGACCCAGCCGGGAATGACGGCGCGGATGAAGGTCTGCACGAAGTCGATCCACAGCGTATGCAGCGAGCCTGCGAACTTGGCGCCGATATCGGATGGCGCTGGCAGCAGCACGGCGGACACACCGAAGCCCCTGACGATCGCCTGCCAGATGAGGAGAACGCCCAAGCCGAAGAGTGCCGGATACAGCAGGTCGCGGAAACCCATGCGGGCGTTCATGGTCTCGCCCCCATCAGCTTCGCGGTGATTTTTTCGGCTTCACCTACGCCCCATACCAGGGCTGCCGCCACGAAGGACGCGGCAAACAATGCCGCCCAGATTTGCACCGTCTGGCCGTAATAGGAGCCGCTGAGCAGGCGGGCACCAATCCCCGCCACCGCACCGGTCGGCAATTCGCCGACGATGGCGCCGGTCAAGGCAATCGCCACCGCCACTTTCAGCGAGGCAAACAGAAACGGCACGGAGGCCGGAAAGCGCAGTTTCCACAAAACCTGCGATGTGCTGGCATTATAGGTGCGCGTCAGGTCGAGCTGCATGGTCTCGGGGCTGGTCAGCCCCTTGACCATGCCGATGGTCACCGGAAAGAAGCACAGATACATGGAGATCAGCGACTTGGGGACAAGCCCGGTGAAACCGATGGCACCGAGCACGACGATCACCATGGGGGCGATGGCCAGAATGGGAATGGTCTGCGAGGCGACGATCCACGGCATCAGGCTTTTCGACAGGAACTTCGAATGCACGATGGCAATTGCCAGGCCAATGCCGAGCAGTGTGCCAAGCAGGAAGCCCACCACCGTCGACGACAGGGTGATCCACGCATGATAGACCAGCGACTTCACCTTCCACGGCGCCACCATGAAGATCGAGTTCCACAACTCGATGATGATCTGGTGCGGCGCCGGGATCACCGGGCGGTCGAGGCTCCACGAGATGGCCAGCGTATTGTAAAGCCCGCCGCCCGCCGCAGCGATCCTGGCCTCGGTGACCACGGCGTTCATCGGGATGCAGGCGATGTACCAGGCAAGGAGAATGACGAGGCAGATGACGGCCACGGGGATGGTGTGGGTTTCGTTCACAGTCCTGATGGCGGCGGTTTCAGCCATGGAAACGCAGCCCCTCACCCGTCTCAATCCTCATAACTATGCCCCGCCTTCAAGCCCTCGCGTACGCGATGGGCTATTTTGAGGAACTCAGGCGTCTCGCGGATATCCAGCGTGCGGTCCTTCGGGAAATTCGTTTCGATGACATCGGTGACGCGCCCCGGACGCGGTGACATCACCACAATCCTCGTTGACAGGAACACCGCCTCCGGAATCGAATGCGTCACGAACACCACGGTCTTTTTCGTGCGCCCCCACAACTCAAGCAATTGCTGATTAAGTTTGTCGCGGACGATTTCGTCGAGGGCGCCAAAGGGCTCATCCATCAGCAAAAGCTTGGGATCGAAAGCCAGCGCCCGGGCAATCGACACGCGCTGCTGCATGCCGCCCGACAATTGCCAGGGAAACTTCTTCTCGAAGCCGCCAAGGTTGACGAGATCGAGATTGCGCCTGATCCGTTCGGCGGCTTTGTCGAGGCCCATGATCTCCAGCGGCAGGCCGACATTGCCCTCCACCGTGCGCCAGGGATAAAGGGCTGGCGCCTGGAACACATAGCCATAGGCCCGGGCCAGCCTGGCCTGCTGTGGCGTCATGCCGTTGACGGTGATCGAGCCTTCGCTGGCCCGCTCGAGATCAGCGATGACGCGCAGCAGCGTGGTCTTGCCGCAACCCGAGGGGCCGATGAACGAAACGAAATCGCCATCGTTCACCGTCAGATTGACCTTGGACAGGGCGTAGACCGGACCGTCCGCCGTCGTGAAAGTCAGACTGAGGTCCTTGGCTTCGATTACGGCATGGGAACCCATGCGCACTCCCCGGGAGATTCTTATTATTGCCGAAACGCTATCCGCTCTTGACCATTTGATCAAGAATTAACAGGATGCGGGAATGCCACAGGCGAAATCCAGATCCGCCCGCAAGACCCGCATCCAGACCCTCAACGAGGAAATTATTCTCGACGCAGCACTGGAGGTGTTCTCGGCCTATGGCTTTCGCGGCACGACGGTTGACCAGATCGCCGACAGGTGCGGATTGTCGAAACCCAACCTGCTGTACTATTTCCGCCGCAAGGAGGACATCTACACAGCTGTGCTGGAGCGCACCCTGACCGGCTGGCTGGAACCGCTCAAGGCCATCGACGCCGAGGGCGATCCCATTGCCGAACTGTCGCGCTATATCGCGCACAAGCTGCGCATGTCGCGCGAACGCCCGGAAGCCTCGAGACTCTTCGCCAACGAAGTGCTGCATGGCGCAACCGCCATTGCCAAGTTTCTGAAAGGGCCGTTGCGCGAACTGGTTGACGAGAAGGCCGCCGTCATCGGCGGCTGGATGAAGGCCGGAAAGCTCAACTCCGTCGATCCCCACCACCTGATCTTCGCCATCTGGGCAACCACCCAGCACTATGCCGATTTCGACGTCCAGGTCCGCGCCGTGCTGGGCGATGGCAAGGACCACATGAAGGTGGCGGAAGATTCACTTCTCAGGCTTTTCATCGAGGGCCTGCGCCCGCGCTAGGCTATGATCTCATTTGCCGCTTGTGTACTTGGTTTTCCTCCGTGTACGCTCTTTCCATGATCGATTCAGGCAAGATCGCCGCGCTGACCAATTGGCTGATCGCCGGGGCTCCGCCCAAGCAGAGTTTTTCCGATCTGGTCGGAGAAATCGGCCGGCGCCTCGTTGCCGCAGGTATGCAGGTCGATCATTTTTCCCTGTACCAGGTCATGATTCATCCTGAAATGCCGGGGCAATTCTACTACTGGACCAAAGCCGGAGGCTCCCGGCATATGGTTTTTTCCACTGCCTTCATGAAGAACAGTGATTCATGGATCGGAACTCCACCCCAAATTTGCATGACATCCGGGCGGCTTGTCGTGCACACCTTGGGATCAGCACCAGACTTTGACGGCTGGCCCATCGCCATCAAATATGGCGAAAGCGGCTACCGGCAATTTGTCTACACGCCGCTGCACTCGCGCTATTCGCTGGCGGCCAGCGTCGCATCCTATGGCAGCAAGGCGCCACAAGGCTTCAGCGCGGAAGAACTGCACATCCTGCGCCAGATTCAAGCCCCCATGGCCCGCATCACCGAGGCCTTCGTTCTCCATGAAGGCACGGTCCAGGTATTGTCGACCTATGTCGGCCGTGGTGCTGGACAGCGCGTGCTGCAAGGCAACATCCTGCGTGGCGACGCCGAAATCATACCTTCAATTGTGCTGTTCACCGATCTGAAGAACTTCACCGCCCTGTCCAATTCACGGCCCGCGTCGGAGGTGATGGAGACTCTCAACAGTTTCTATGATGTGGCGGAAACCGCCATCGTCGGCAATGGTGGCGAGGTACTCAAATTCATGGGTGATGGGTTGTTGGCGATCTTTCCGACCCCCGACGATCTTTCGGCCCAGCTGGCCGCTGCCAGTGGCGCAATTACCGCGCTCGAGGAAACCCGCGCGGCGCTCATCAAGGCCGGACGGACAGACATTCAATTCCGCGCCGCCCTGCACCTCGGCGACATTCATTACGGTAACATCGGCAGCAAATCCCGGCTCGACTTTACCGCCATCGGCCCAACCGTCAATCTGGCGGCGCGGCTGATGCCGGCTGCCGACGAGTTTGGCGCCGAGACCGTATGCTCCGAGGTCTTTCACCGGCTCATTCCCGGTCAGACGGCCCTGCTCGGCGAACGCCAGTTCAAGGGCTTCGAATCGCCACAACAAATTTACCGGGTCAGCGCCTGACGATGGACGCCATCCGCGGTGCCGAGCCAATGGCCGCGGCAGCGCTGAAACCACGATCGTGCTGATCGGCCTGGTGAACCTGGCCGATACCGATCTCATCATCGCGTGAGAAAGCCGTCGCCCCGCCCGTCAGGCGTGTTCACGTATGATGGCGACCATCAGGGTGAGGACGAAATAGGACATCAGCAGGATGATGACCGCGGTGCCCATCACGAACTGGCGGTTGGGATAGAGCGAGGAGTCGGCCAGTGACGGCTGGGTCACGACGATCAGATACTTGAGGCGCTGGATGGCCTCGATGCGGGCCTGTTCGAGCTGGGTCAGGTTGGACTTGTAAAGTGTGCCGACGAATTCGAGGTTGAACTGGATCTCGCGGTACTGGGAATCAAGTTCACTGACGGCGCTGCCCGAGCCGCCGGACAGCCGCTCCTTTTCCTCGGCGAGCTGTTTCTTGATGGTGTCGATTTCCGACCGCAGGATCTGGATCACCGGCGAATTCTCGTTGAGATCCTTCACCTTGGTGTTGAGTTCGCCCTGCTTGTCGATCAGCAGTTTCTCGAGGCTGGCGATATTGCTATTGACCATGGTGGCCTCGACCTCGGTGCTGAACAGGCGGTTCTCGCGCTGGAATTTCAGCAATGTGCCCTTGGCTTCCTTGAGACGCGATTCGGTGATGGTCAGCTGCTTCTCAAAGAAGCGCGTCTGCTCCTCGGTGATGCGGGCATTGACGTTGTCGACGAAGATCTGGCTGCGTTCGAGGATGGCGCTGACGGTATCGCGGGCGAATTCGCGGCTGAAGGCCTGGACGTGAATGGTGATCAGATGCGAGTCCTGGTCCTGTTCGACGACGATGTGACCGGTCACATAGTCGCGGAAATCTTCCAGCGAGGCATCGGCTGACAGGCGCGACCACCAGTCGACGTTGCTGTCGGCATAATGCTTGCGCAAACGCATCTTGTCCTCGAGGTATTGCAACATGTCCATCGAGTTGATGAAGGTGATGAGGGTCAGCGCATCCTTGCTGTCGGCCGCCGCCGGAAGCCCGAGAATCGACAGGTCGAGGGTGGGTGCGGAGTTGCTGCCCTGGGTGATGTTGACGATGGCGTCGCTGTGATAGCGGTCGGTGGCATAGCGGTACTCATAGATGGCAACGGCCGCCAGCGGCAGCACGAAGCTTATGAAGAAGAATACGGTTCTGAAGCTGAGTTTCATGAAATCTCAAATCCGGGGTCAAGGCGTGGTTGCGAGTTGGTCCTGGCGCCGCTGAAGCCTGAGCTTGCGGCGATCCTTGGGCGTGGCCGCGGCGGGTGCTGCTGCGCGGTTCGCGGCATCGCGCGGCTTGCTGCGGCGCCTGGTCTTGGGCTTGACTTCAACGGGTGCGAGCCCCTCGACGGCGCCACGGGCCAGCGCGGCGGCGTCGGCGGCCTGGGCCTGGGCGCTGGCGGCTGATTCAGTGAACAGGGTGATGCGGGCCGCCGTATCTTCACCAGTGGTGCCGATATCCAACAGGCGCAGCAACAGGCTCATGGCACGGGCGGACTTGTTGGCGGCAATGGCCTGGGCCAGACTTGCCCGGCCT
>JBKJQD010000156.1:0-6270 GCA_046594125.1 Aestuariivirga sp. | reverse complement strand
CGCTGCAGGACGGCATTGACGTGGTGAGCAGCACCAGCGGCTTGGTGATGGCCTGGGTGAGGCGCGACAGGGTGGCCAGACGCCGCGAGATGATATCGGCCACCGGCGACACCCGGTCATAGGGCAGGCAATCCCAGGCCGGAAAGCGCACCACGTCGAGTTGCGGCGCGAAGAAGGCCAGTTGATCGGCCAGCACCGCAAGGCGCTGGTCGTCAACCGCCACATGCACCAGCACGCGCGGGCCAATCGCCCTGGCGATTTCCGGCAGCAGCATGGCATCAAGCCCCTGCGGTACGCCCGACACGGAAATGCGGCCAGAAACGGCAAGGCGAGCCTTGAGGCGGGCGAGGTCAATCATGGTCGCGATTCTTCCCCCTCTCCACCGCGCAGTGGGGGTGAGGGGGAAGAAGGGGAAGGTGCAAGGGATCGAAAGGATGATTCATTGAACTGGCAGGCCCAGCATTTCAAACAACAGCGGCGTTGCGGCAGCATCGGGCACCGGCTCTTGCCTGGTGGCCCAGGTCAGCAGTTCCTGATCGGGGAGCGCGATCATGCGTTCGAGTTCATCGAGTTCCATGGACGTAAAGCCATCGAGGCGGCTTCGCACGAAGCCGCCGAAGATCACGTCCATCTCCTTGATGCCGCGATGCGTGGCGCGCCATAGCAGGCGCTTGCGGCGGATGGCGTCGATGTCGGCGGGATCGGTCATGGCGCGCACTTCTTGCCCCATCCACTCTTGCGCCGCAACCCGAACCAAACGAAACTGCGGCCATGCGTCCATCGATCCTCAATCCGCTGTTTGCCGGGGCCACCAGCCTCAAGGGCATCGGCCAGAAACTCGACAAGCTGCTGGCAGGTTTCCTCAGGCCGTCGCATGGCGGCGCCGGCGACACCACGCGCATCGTCGACCTGCTGTTGCATCTGCCGAGCGGGTTGGTGGACCGGCGCTACCGCCCGCGCATCGCCGACCTGCCGCGCGACGGGATAGTCACCGTGGAAGTGACGGTGGGCCGCCACAAGCCGCCGCCGCCCTTCAACAAGCGCCTGCCCTACCGCGTCGAGGTGCACGACGACACCGGCACGCTGACGCTGGTGTTCTTTCACAGCTATGTGGACAGCTTGAAGCGTATGCTGCCTGAAGGCGAGCGGCGTTTCATCTCGGGCAGCATCGACTGGTATGGCGCCGAGCCACAGATGGCGCATCCCGACCATGTCGTAACGGCGGAGGAATTCGCCCGCCTGCCGCTGATCGAACCGATCTATCCGCTCACCGAAGGCCTGTCGGGCAAGCTGCTGGCCAAGGCGATCCGCCAGGCACTCGACAAGCTGCCGGAACTGCCAGAGTGGCAAGACCACGCCTTCCTGCAACGCCATGGCTGGCCCGGCTTCGCGGCGGCGCTACGGGCCCAGCACCATCCGGAGACACCAGCGGCGCTTGGGCCGGAGTCCCACACCAGGCGAAGGCTTGCCTATGACGAATTGCTGGCCAATCAACTGGCGCTGTCGCTGGTCCGCGGCAACATGAAGAAGGCGGCGGGGCGGGTGCTGCGCGGCACCGGCGATCTGCGGGCGAAGCTCATCGCCGCCCTGCCCTACAGCCTCACTGGCGCCCAGCAGCAGGCCATTGCCGAAATCCTCAAAGACATGGCAGCACCCGAACGCATGTTGCGCCTGCTGCAGGGCGATGTCGGTTCCGGAAAAACCGTCGTGGCGCTTCTGGCGCTGGCCACGGCGGTGGAGAGCGGCGCGCAAGGGGCCTTCATGGTGCCCACCGAAATCCTGGCGCGCCAGCACCTGGCGACCTTGTCGCGTTTCTGCGCCGTGGCGGGAATCACTGTTGCCCTGCTGACCGGCCGTGAAAAAGGCAAGGCGCGCGAGGAGACACTTGCCGGGCTGAAGTCGGGCGCAATCTCCATTCTCATCGGCACCCATGCGATCTTTCAGGACGTGGTGGAGTTCAACGATCTCGGCCTCGTGGTGATCGACGAGCAGCATCGCTTCGGCGTGCATCAACGGTTGGCCTTGCAAGCCAAGGCCGGACAGGTGGCCGACTTACTGGTGATGACCGCCACACCCATTCCGCGCACCCTGGCGCTCACCGTCTATGGCGACATGGATGTTTCGAAGATCACCGAGAAACCGGCGGGCCGCCTGCCGATTGACACACGCGTCCTGCCCATGGCGCGGCTGGGCGATGTGGTGGAAGGACTGGCCCGCACCATCGCGCAAGGCAATCGCGCCTATTGGGTATGCCCGCTGGTTGAAGAAAGCGAACTTGTCGACCTTGCCGCCGCCGAGGACCGTTTCAAGGCGCTGGCCTTGCGCTTTCCGCAACATGTAGGCCTCGTCCATGGCCGCATGAAGGGCGCTGACAAGGACAAGGCGATGGCCGATTTCAAATCCGGCGCCCTGTCGGTTCTGGTTTCCACAACGGTCATTGAAGTGGGCGTCGATGTTGCGGAAGCCAGCGTCATGGTCATCGAGAATGCCGAGCGCTTTGGCTTGGCGCAATTGCACCAGTTGCGTGGCCGCGTCGGGCGCGGGGCCGCGAAATCCACCTGCCTGCTGCTCTATCAGGAGCCTCTGGGCGAGACCGCCAAGGCGCGCCTGTCGATCATGCGCGATACCGAGGATGGTTTCCGCATCGCCGAGGAAGATTTGCGGCTGCGAGGGGCCGGCGAAATGCTGGGCACAAGGCAGGCCGGTCTACCCCTGTTCCGCATGGCCGATCTGGCAGCCGACGGCGACCTGCTGGCGGTGGCGCGCGACGACGCGAGGCTGGTGCTGGCGCGCGACCCGGCCCTGTCATCGCCACGCGGCGAAGCATTGCAGGTGCTCCTCCATCTTTTCGAACGCGAAGAGGCAATCAGGCTGTTTTCTTCCGGCTAGATTTCTTCTTGGCAGACAAAGGACTTGCCGCCACAAGCTCCAGTGCCGGTTCAAGCGGCTGCTCGGGGAACACCAGGCCCATGGAGATCACCAGCTTGAGGCCGTCCTCCACCGACATATCGAGAATTTTCACGTCAGCGACATCGGTGAAAAAAACATAGCCAGATGTCGGGTTGGGCGTCGTCGAAACATAGATCGCGTACATTCGGCGGCCAGCTTCGAGGCCCACCTGGGCGCCATCGACCTCGCGCGACACGAAGGCCAGCGACCAGGTGCCACGCCGCGGCCACTCAACGAGGCAGACATAACGGAACGAGGCGCCATTCTGCGAGAAGATGGTTTCGAATATCTGTTTCGAGCCCTTGTAGATCGAGCGCACCACGGGGGTGCGGTTGAGGATCTTGTCCCACAGGCCGATCAGCGTGCGCCCGACAAGGTTGGCGGCCAGGAAGCCAATCACCGAAATCGCAACCAGCGCGAAGATCAGGCCGAAGCCCGGCACCTTGAAGGGCAGATAGGTGTCGGGATTATAGGCGGTGGGTATGGTGGCCTTCACCCAACTGTCAAAGAAAGTGACGAACCAGTAGGTCGCGTAAATCGTAATGGCGATGGGCGCGGTGATGACCAGGCCGGTAAAGAAATAGGCGCGCAGCTTGGCGAGGATCGAAGACTGACCCTTGCTTTCGGCGGCGGCGGATTTCACCAGCTTGTGTTGTTCGGGGTTTATTGCCATGGGATGGGTTGATGGCATGAAGGGGCGGTGTTTCGCAAGACCGTCCTTCGCCTGCCGGAGTGCTGGAACGTCAAGATGCGCATGCTGAAAAAACCGATCCTGTTAGCCATTGGCTGGCTTTGCGTGGGGTTGGGCTTCCTTGGCATCATCATGCCGCTGTTGCCGACAACGCCCTTCCTGCTGGTGGCAATCTGGGCATTCTCGAAGTCCTCACCGGAACTGGCCGAGCGCATCCGCAATCATCGGCTGGCGGGGCCATATATCCGCGACTGGCAGGATGAGGGGGTGATTCCGCTCAAGGCCAAGCTGATGGCGGTCACCATGATGACGGCCATGGTTCTTTATCTGGCGTTGTGGGTCAAGGCTCCGGCGTGGATCGTATCCGTGGTTGCGCTGGTTTTGATTGCCACCGCAGTCTACATTCTGACCCGGCCCAGCCGCCCCGGCTTATAGGTTTCACTGTTCGCCGTGCGAACCTTCAACCGGATACTGCCCGTCCCAGACCTTGGCGCGGGCCTCGGCTTCGATGCGCTCGTCCTCGCTGACATTGGCTTCAAGCTGCAGCGCGCGGTCGAAAATGCCGGGATTTTCCTCCGGTTTCGCCGAATCACGAGCCAGCATGTACCACATCAGGGCGCGGGTACGGTCGCCACGCACCAGCTTGCCCTCCCAATAGAGTTCGCCGAGATAGGCTTCGGCTGGAGCATAGCGCTTGCGGGCGGCGGCAATCAGCCATTTCAGTCCCTGGGGCGGGTTGGACTTCACGCCCTCGCCGCGGATGTTCATCACCCCCAGGGCATATTGCGCAGCGGGGTGGCCATAGGCGGTGGCGACCTTCAGGTAGGTGCGGGCGGCTGCCACGGCATTCTGTTTGATGCCGCCGTTGTTGACGCCGGAGCGCTGGAAGTCGGCAATGCGCACCAGGGAATCGACGGTGATACGCAAGCGATTCTGGTCGGGTTCGTCGGGTTCATAGAGATCGGCGACGCGGCCATAGTAGGAATAGGCCATGGCATCGTCGCGTGGCACGCCGCGGCCCATGCGGTACATGTGCCCCAGGTACCAATCGGCGACGATGTTGCCGTCATCGGAGGCCCGGCGGAAAAACTTCAGCGCCCGGCCATACTCACCGTTGCGATAAGCGCGCTTGGCACGCTTCAGGTCGTCGGTCCAGAAGGGGATGTTGATGTCGGGAATCTTGAGATCGGGCGCGGCCGGAAGATAGGAGTAGAACTCGGTCAGGGGACCGGTACTGTCCTCAGCCCGCGCCGCACTTTGGATGCCCAGCGACAGCCAGATTGCGGCCACCACCGCAAGTCCAACCCGCAGCACGCGCACCCCACTGACCCAGCGCTCATCTGCTGGTGACACAATCACGGTCGAACAATCCTCCCGGGCGAAAAACCGCACCCGAAGCGGCGGACTTGATTGGTGTCTTGGCAAACCAGCTGCGGCAACGCCGCCCCCTCGCCCAGACGCCACAGGTCAAATCCTGCGAACTCACTGAGGCTATTGGGGGAATTGGGCGGATGAAAGGTTCAAACTAGGGCTGAATTGGGCCTGCGTCACAAATGTTACGCCTGTTGTAAAACCGCCACAGGCTTGTAGTGGTGGCGCGCTTCAGGCCATGGGCGGGCGATACGATGCCGCTGCTTTGGCAGCGATTGCGAAGGCCTCCGCCGCCTCCTCTGGCGACATCAGCTTGGTTGTCGAGGAACTCATGGCCGTACCAGTGGCGCTGACGGCGGCGGAGATCGCCATCATCACCTTGTCATTGGGCGCCTTGATCAGTGAAATGGCGTCGGAGGTGCCAAACGCAAAAAACAGATGCACCAGCTTGCCGCCCGCCGCTTCCACCAGTTTGCGTGCCGCCGCCTCGCGGTCCGATGGCCTGGCGATCAGCGATTTGATCGCCACCGGCGAATAGCTGACGTGGTGAAGATAATAGGCCATGGCAGGCACCCTTCGAATCATGAATTGTGAAAGATATTCCTCTTAAGCGGCACGATTTAGTATGGTTCACGGCCTTCTCCTAGCCTGTAATATTACCGGTGGTGCAATCAAATTTTGAATTCCGGTGCTGCGCCGGTGCCCCATGGTTCATTGGATGTTCATGAAAACACGGTTAGCCTCGCGTCATGAACGACAGGATCACAAACCCCGCCAGTGTGCCCCTGATGCCGCGCCACAGGGTCCGCGACAGCTGGTAGCGCCTCGCCCGGTAGACAGCAGCCCCCCACAGCAGGGCAAAAACCAGGAACACCAGCAATTGCACTCCGCCAATGGCGGGATGATTGGGTCCATAGGCGACGTTCACGGCCGTTATCAAAAGCACCAGCGGCAAGCCAAACACCAGGAGCACCAGCAGCGCGCCCTTGAACAGCTCAATGCCCTGGCCGGTATATTCAAGCGGCTGGCCGTTGATATGCACGCAGCTCCAGATGTGCTTGCGGATGTTGGTCTTGGCCCAGAACCTGTAAATCCCGAGAGTCAGCAGCGTGAACAGGAAATTGACCAGGCTGAGGGCCAGGAGCCCCTGCCGCGGCACATATTCGATGCGGATGTTTTCGCCAGAACTGGCGGGGTTTGTGATCCTGTCGTTCATGACGCAAGGCTAACCGTGTTTTCATGAACATCCAATGAACCAT
>JBKJQD010000257.1:0-3818 GCA_046594125.1 Aestuariivirga sp. | reverse complement strand
CATGGCGCTCCTTGCCTTCATCGCCAATGGCGGTCACTACCTGATCATCAAGGCTTACGACCATGCCGAGGCCTCGCTGCTTGCCCCGCTGGCCTATACCGAAATGATCATGGCGGTGGCGGCGGGCTGGTATTTCTTCGGCGATTTTCCCGATGCCTGGACCTTCGCCGGCGTCGGCATCCTGATCGCCTGCGCCATCTATATCTCAGTGCGCGAACGGGCCCTCAACATCGAACCCGTCCGCGATTTCGAGCAGCCGTGATCAGCGCGCCTGGCGGCCATCGACGCACAGCGCCGCCTTGCCCTTGAAGGTGGGGATCGAACGGTAGAGGATCTCGATCCGGTCAAGGCCCCGGGCATTGCCTGCGAGGTCCAGCACCCGCGTTTCAGCACCTGACGGAATGACCGACTTCACCTTGATATCCTGCCGCGCCCCATTGCCGAAGACAGCACTGAGATTGAAGATTTCGATCGGCGCGTCCTTGACGCGGAGTTTGAGTGCCGTGAACTGGCCTTCGCGGCGCCCCACCGGGATCACGTCATGGTCGATGCCGAAACCGACACTCTTGCAGCCAAGCTGTTCCCATATGGGCACAACCGCACCCGCCACCCCGAAGAACAGGATTTTGGCTGGACCCTTCGGCAGATAAGTCACCATGATCTGCTTGATCTGGCGGCTGCCGCCCTTGAGGTCGATGACGCGCGATGTGCTGCCTGCCTTGAAGGACTGGCGCACGCTGATGTCGTCGGGGGCACCATTGCCATAAATCACCTTGAGATCGAGAACCTCGACATCGCTTTGGCGCACTTCGATGCGGATGGCCTTGAAACCGCCGGGCTGGGGGCCGACGTTGATGACGTCCTTCACCGGACGGACGTTATAGCTGGTGGCGCCCAGCAAATCCCACTTGTCGGCGGCCAGTGCTGGCTGGCCCATGAGGGCTGCCAAAGTCCCGGCGAGTAGTGCCAGTCGAGCAATTCGAATCGTCATGTTCGTCCCCTTGGTTGTTTACGGCACGGCAATTGCAGTTCCGGCGGGCAGAATTGCACCCGTCCCCGATTCGTGAAAGTGTAGGACAAAAGAAGGAGCGAAATCATGGCCACCATCACCGCGACCGGTTCGATCAACGTTCTTTCAGTGAATGCCGTTGCCTTCAACGTCTTTTCAGCCACCTCGCCGGCAAGCTATACGTGGACGACACCCGGCCTCTTCGCCATCACGCTGCTGAGTGGCGAGGAAAACATTTCCGTCAACGGCGCCAACGTGCCGAACTCCGGCACGGTCAATGCCATCGTGTCGAACGACACCAGCCTCGGCGCCGTCAATTATACAGTCACCGGCCTCAGCGCGCCAATCACCAGCTTCTTTGACAATGTGACCTTCTCCGTCAGCGCCTCCCATTTGAAATACTGGGAAGCCGTTCTGGCGGGGGACACCCAGTTCAGTCTCCTCGTCGATTTCAGTTTTTTAACGGTTGGCGATTTCGTCGACGTGGCTGCCGGGCGCACCGTAACCGGTGGCAACGACAGCTTCGACGTGTTCCGTTCGACGGCAAGCCTTGTCCTCCATCTGACCGGTGACGCCAGCAATGTCCAGACGGCGGCGACACTCAACGCCGGAAACGACACCTTCTCCATCGAGGAAAACACGATTTCGGTTCCGGTGATCTCGGGCGACGTGTCGAGCCACACCGGCACGGTCAACGGCGGCGATGACACCATCACGCTGCGCGGCAGTCTCGGCAGCAACTCCATCATCACCGGCGATGCCGAAACCTCAGACGGCCTCCTGGTTGGCGGCGACGACACCATGACATTGTTCATCAACGAGAGCGGCGCCGCCATCGCGCCCATCTGGGCGGGCGACGTGGTGACCGCCCTGAAGCAGGTGACCGGCGGCAACGACACGATGACGCTCAACGGTAATTTCTCGGCGCTCGAGTTTATCAACCTGACGCTGAGCGGCGATGTCGCCACGGTGACCGCCACGGCCTTCGTCACCGGCGGCGACGATGTGATCCTCTACAACGATGCCGTGTCGCAGAGCATGGGCGGTGACGCCTTCACCATGCTCGGCGGCACACTGATCGCCGGTGACGACACCATTATCGTCAATTCCCGCGTCGGCGTGCTGATTGCCGGCGATGTATTGCAGTTCGCTGCTGGCACCTTGACACCGGGCGCCGACACCATCACCGGCGGCAGCGGCAACGATACGATTTTCGGAGAAAGCAGCACGCCGGGTTTCCCGGTAACCGGTGGCACCACGGTCAACGCCGGCGGCAATGACGTTATCGACGGCAGGGCGGGCAATGACGTGATTTTCGGTCAGGTCGGCAACGACGTTCTGACCGGGGGCCTCGGCAATGACACTATCAACGGTGGCTCCGGAATCGACACCGCTCTCTTCAATACGGTGGCGGCATCGGTCTTCGTCGATCTGCAGGGCATTGCCGGATCAGATTTCGGCCAGGGCCTTGCCGAAGCCATCGGACAGGGCATCGACCAGATGAACCTCATCGAGCGTGTCACCGGATCGCAACTCGCCGACACCATCCTGGGCGACATCGCCGCCAACCGCTTCTCGGGCGGCGACGGCAACGACGTGCTGAACGGCCGCGGCGGCAACGACACCCTGACCGGCGGCATCGGCAAGGACATTCTCCTCGGCGGCATTGGTAAGGACACTTACGACTTTAACACCGTGAACGAACTTTCAACCGCCAACGCGCAGACCGACATCATCCGCAAGTTCGAGGCCGGCGAGAAGATCGACCTGTCAACCATCGACGCCGACGCCACGTTGTCCGGCAACCAGGACTTCGTCTTCCAGACTACGGCACTGACAGGTGCGAACCAGATTACCTTTGCGCAGGTGGGGCCAAACACCATCGTCAGCGGCAGCACCGATGCCGACGCGGCCGCCGAATTCGTCATCGTTCTCAACGGTCTCTTCACGCTGACCGTCGCCGATTTTCTCTGAGGCCGTCAGCTATCCCTGGCGACGCCCTCGACCAGCGGCACGAAGCGCACCGGCAGGAGGTGTTCGCGCTCGTAGCCCTTATCCGTGCGTGTGATGCGGTAGAGGTCTTGCTTGGCGGGACTTTCCTCAAGCGGGATGATCATGATGCCGCCCACCGCCATCTGCTCAAGCAGCGCCTGCGGCACGTCCTTGGCCGCCGCCGTCACGATAATGCGCTCAAAGGGTGCCAGTTGCGGCCAGCCCTTCATGCCATCGGCCACCATCTGGGTGACATTGTTGAGCCTTAGCTGCTTGAACCTTTCGCCTGCTTTGGCCGCGAGCGTGCGGTAACGCTCGATGGTGCAGACCCTGCGGCACAATTGCGCGAGGATCGCCGTCTGATAACCAGAGCCGGTGCCGATTTCCAGCACCGTATGGCGGTCCGTCACCTGCAGCCGGTCGGTCATCAGCGCCACGATGAAGGGCTGCGAAATCGTCTGGCCACACGAAATTGGCAGGGCCTGATCGGTATAGGCCTGGTCGATAAAGGTATCCTCGACGAAGAGTTCGCGCGGCACCGTCTCGATGGCTTCCAGCACGCGGGTGTCGCGCACCCCGCCGTTGCGCAAGTTCATCAGCAGCTGGATTTTGCGCGGATCGCCGCTCACGTCTTGTCCAGGACCGCGCGTACCGCCTCCATGGCTTCGACCTGGGTCAGATTCATGTGCAGCGGTGTGACCGAGATGCGCTTGTTGAAGACTGCCCAGAGATCGGTGCCGATGGCCGGATTGCCGCGCTCGCGCTTGAAGCCCAGCCAGTAGTAATTGTTGCCGCGCACGTCGACGCGCTCGTCGAC
>JBKJQD010000186.1:0-3133 GCA_046594125.1 Aestuariivirga sp. | reverse complement strand
TTCCACGGCGCCGGGCTGGCCATAGGCGCCGTGGAAGACCTGAGGCGCGAGGTTCTCGAAGCCCAATTCGCGTCGAACTTCTTTGGCTGGCACCAGCTGACGAGAGCCTGCCTGCCGCTGCTGCGCGCCAATGGCGGCGGCCGCATTGTACAATGTTCCTCGGTCCTCGGCCTGGTGGCGCTGAAATGGCGCGGCGCCTACAACGCCTCCAAATTCGCCATTGAGGCGCTGTCCGATACCATGCGGCTGGAACTGCGCGGCAGCAACATCTTCGTCAGCCTGATCGAGCCTGGCCCCATCACCAGCCGCTTCACCGAGCATGCGCTCAAGGCCTTCGCGGCCAACATCGACCAGACTAATTCCGACTACCAAGCCGCCTATGAGCGCCAGCGCGCCAGACTGGGCAAAGGCGGTTCCAGCAAATACAAGCTCGGCCCCGAGGCGGTTCTCGACAAGCTCATCCATGCGCTGGAAGCCCCGCGACCCCATGCCCGCTACTATGTCACCCGCCCCACGACCTATATGGCGATTGCCCGGCGCATCCTGCCGCAGCGGCTTCTCGACTATGTCTTGGACAAGGCCTCCGACCAATGAACATTTTCCAGTATCTCATTCCCGCCTCCATCGGCGCGGTTTTCGTGGTTCTGCTGGCGGGCCTGTGGAACATGATGCGCGGCGGTTCACCCAACCGCTCGCAGAAGCTGATGCGCTGGCGCGTCGGCCTGCAATTCATCGCCATCCTCATCATGATGGCGGCGCTGTGGTTCACCCAGCGCTGAGGCTTGAAAAGCATGGGGCCAACTCCCATCTATTGACCCGTTTGCTGCAAGGCGGGGAGTGCGAACCATGATCATGACCGGGAACGAACAGACTGTGCGGACCGGATTGTTTCCGAAGCTGTCGCGGGTACTGGCCCATGTGCCTTTCGCCGCCGATGTGGTGGCGGCCTATTATTGCGCCTTCGATCCGCTGACACCGCGCAAGGCCAAGGGCATCCTGATCGCCGCGCTGGCCTATTTCGTGCTGCCCTTCGATGTCATTCCGGATTTTATCCTGGGCCTCGGTTTCACCGATGACATGGCGGTGCTGCTGGCGGCGCTGAACGTCATCCGCAGCCACGTCAAGCCCCACCATCACGAACGCGCCCGCGAAACCATCGAGCGCATCAAGCGCGGCGAGGCGGTTTCCGCGTGACGGTCAGCGTGGCAGCGGGTGCCATGGCGTGAAGCGCCCGGCTGGTCTACCGACCGAAGGCATGGAGAACCAGCCGGGCATTGGATCATTGGCGCTGGAAGCGGTCCGGCGGCTGTTTGCCGACGAGGCCATTCCGCTGGCCGGCAACATCGCCTTTCGCACCCTCTTCTCGCTGTTTCCCTTCCTGATCTTTCTTACGGCGCTGGCGGGATTTCTCGGCACCGAGGAACTCGTGCAGAGCGTGGTGAACTATCTGCTCGCCGTAGCGCCGGAACAGTTGATCCGGCCACTGGCGCCGGAAATCCGCTCGATCCTTACCGTGCCGCGCTCGGGTCTGCTCAGCCTCTCAGCACTGCTGACGATATGGAGCGCCATGTCGGGTGTTGACAGCGTGCGCGTTGGATTGAACCGCGCCTATGACCTGCACGACACAAGAACATTCTGGCAAACTTATTTGAAGAATGTTCTTTTCATCATTGGCGCGGCGATTTTCCTCATCGTCTTCGCCACATTGACTGTCATAACACCCGTGGCGTTAGCGCTCATCAATGTAAATGCACCCCATCTCAAGCCGGGTTTCGACTTGCTGGACGCACTGCGCTATCCGCTTGCCATCCTGCTGTTGACGGCGGGACTGCTGGTCAGCCACCGCGTCCTTCCCGCCAGACGCCTCAACATACGCGAAGTGCTGCCCGGTGTACTGCTCACCGTCGTGGTGTGGATGGTGCTGTCCAGCGTCTTCTCTTACTATCTGGTACGCTTCAACACCTTCAATTCCACCTATGCCTCGCTCTCGGGCATCTTCGCGGCGATGTTCTTTGTCTATCTCGCGGCCCTTGTCCTGATCCTCGGCGGCGAATTCAACCGCGTGCTGGCCATCCACCGCCTGACGAGAAGCGCCAATCCGGCAACCGCGATGGAAGACGAAAGTTCAGGTAACCAGTGAAGCGCCGGCAGCTTTCGGCCGGAAACTCCTGACAGCCAGAAAGCCAAACACGGCAAAGCCGATGAGTGCAACGGCCTGGACGATGACGAAGGGCAGTTCCGATTGCGTCGGTGCCAGGGCGTTGAGGAAAAAGACCTTCTGAAAGGCTTGCACAATGAACATGAACACGTTGAGATAAAGCGCGATGATCGCCGTCACCGCATAAATCCAGCGCCACGCTCCGCGCAGGCGGAAACCATAGTAACCAAGTACCGCAACGGCCAGCAGAACCAGCGAAATGACGCCAATAGCGCGCGGCGGATCAAAGCCGAAGGGCGGCAGCGGAAATCCGGTGAGACTGGTGAGTCCCGTCGTTGCCAGAAACCCCGCGGTCCAGCGCGGCATCCGGTCACTGGCCAGCATGCCCCGCACCACGGCGATGCCGGAGACAATGCCGGCGAGGCTGATCAACACATGCAGCAGCGTGAATGTTCCGACCGAGAGACCGGGTAGCATGGTGCTGTCCTTTCTGGTTTGAGCAAGTGTCGCGCCTCAATTTTAGTCCAGTTGCTCGCCGCGATCCATACGCGGCCGTCCGAGACGCCGGAGTTCATCTGTGAGCACCGCCTTTTCTTCGGGTGAGATTTCGTTCCATCCGCGGCCATCGAGCCCCGCCGCCAGCGACCAGAGCAGATTAAGAGAGGCTCCACGTGTGTGAATTTCCCGCACCCGCGCATAGGCTTTGACCGCGCCGATTTCCCGCAATTCGTCAACCGTGCGAATACCAGCTTCCGCCAGCATCATCGCCGACTTCGGTCCGAGATTGCGCAAGGCCGCGACGGGCTTACCTGGTGGCCGTCTCAACCGCATCCTCAAACGTCCGTAATCCCGTCGCCGGTGCTGACACAAGCACTGCCATGTTGCCCGGGCGGTGTTCGTTCTTCCACATCTTCATATGCGCCTTGGGGATGTCGCGCCAGGCGTAGACTTCCGACATGCACGGGTCGATGCGCC
>JBKJQD010000111.1:0-11743 GCA_046594125.1 Aestuariivirga sp. | reverse complement strand
CCGTCCCTGTTGAATACCGAGCGCTCCATGCTCAAAGCGCCGCCAGGGTGCGTTTGAGGAATTCAGCCACGGATGGTGCCGCGTCAGCGTTCATGCCGTGGGCGATCAGATGGCCATCGAAGCCCTGGGCCATCAGTGCGCCAAGATAGTGCGGCCAATCGACAATGCCCATGGGTGCCGCCACCACCAGGCCTCCGGCATCGCGGTCCTTCACATGGGCCAGGGCCAGGTCAGGGCCCAGCAGATCGAAGGCCTCGTCAAGTAAACGCCGTTGGCGGCTCGCAGCGATGCCTTCGAGGAGATTGGCCGGATCGAGAACGATCCTGATGCGGCTGCCGGCAAATGTATCGAGCAGCAGCCTGGCCTTTGGCGCCGAACTGACGACATTGGCGTGTTCCGGCTCCACACCGATCAGGATGTCATGGGCCTCGGCCAATTCCAGCAGATGCGCAAACTCCCGGCACATGTCGTGCCATGCGGCGGGCGTATGGTTATCGGGATGGCGCCGCCACTGGTCCCCGGGGTCGAGGCTTCCCGAACACACGGTAACCAGCTTCGTGCCCATGGCCCCGGCGCGCCCGGCAATGGCCGCGAAAGCGCGGCGCCCGGCGGCACGCCTGACCGGA
This sequence comes from Aestuariivirga sp., assembly GCA_046594125.1. GTDB lineage: Bacteria > Pseudomonadota > Alphaproteobacteria > Rhizobiales > Aestuariivirgaceae > Aestuariivirga. The sequence goes on along the minus strand of JBKJQD010000111.1, from coordinate 11,117 downwards.
TCGGGGTCCGTCATGTTATAGGTCGCCGAGATGGCGGCGATCTCGATGCCCGTTGCCTGCGCTGCGGCGGCAACGGCATTGGCCGCATCTGCACTTATCGCTTCAGGCAAAGGGCCTGAGCCCGAACAGGCCATGTTGTACTGGACCGACTGAAACCCGGCGGCGCGGCAAGCGCCAAGCACGGCGGTGGGATCAGTGCCGGGAAAGGTTTTCGCGAAAACTCCGGTCTTCATCGGAGGGCACCGATGATGGCGAAGACCCGCGGGATTTCCCCGGCCCGCAGACACTTTGTCGCGCTTGGGCTCATGTTGTTCTCCAGGTTCAGGTGGCGTCAGGCTTGACGGGAGCGCCCCGTCCCATAAGCATGGCGCCCGGCCATTGGTGAGGTCAGGATGATGGATAGATCAACGGGAGACATGATGGAAGTGACAGGCCACAGGAGTTCAAGGCTATGAGTCTCCATCCCGACCGGCAGTTTGCCGCATCCGGCCCGGAACTTGGGCTGGCGCGCGACCTGCATGGCGCCATCGAGGGCCTGCCCATCGTCAGCCCCCATGGCCATACGGACCCAGCATGGTTTGCGGGCAACCGGAATTTCAGCGATGCCGCGTCGCTGTTCCTGACACCCGACCATTATGTGCTGCGCATGTTGCGCAGCCAGGGTCTCACCTATGAAGCGCTGGGACTGGCGCGCAAGGGCGAGGCGCCCAAGGTTTCCGGACTTGAGGCATGGCTGCTGTTTGCCAAGAACTTTCATCTCTTCGATGGCACGCCGACGCGGCTGTGGATTGATCACGCCTTGCACTGGGCCTTCGGCATCGACGAGGCGTTGAACGGCAACAGCGCCCGGCGCATTTATGAGGCGATCACGCAGCGGCTGGCCGGTGCTGATCTGAAACCCATGGCGGTGCTCGACCGGGCCAAGGTCGAGGTGATCGCCACCACCGAATTCGCACTCGATCCGCTGGTCCATCACCAGACCCTGAAGGACCAGGGCCTGATCGGCCGTATACGGACGACCTACCGCCCCGACGATGTCACCGATCCGGCCAATCCGGCGTTTATCAGCAATCTCCGGATGCTGGGCGAGATCACCAACGAGGACGTGGGCGAATGGGGTGGCATGATCGCCGCGCACGCCAAGCGCCGCGCCTTCTTCCGGTCGATGGGCGCCACCGCCACCGACCATGGTGTGCCCGATGCCATTACGGCTGATCTGGCTCTGCACGAAAAGCAGATGCTGCTCGGCCTTGCTCTGTCGGATGGACTGGATGACCGGGCCAAAGCGATGTTCCGGGCACAGATGATGACCGAGATGGCGGCACTCTCGGTCGAGGACGGCATGGTGATGCAGATGCATGCCGGTTCCTCACGCAACACCGATCCGCAGCTCATGGCCGAATACGGCCCCAACCTCGGTGCTGATATTCCAACGCCTTGCGATTTCATCCATGGGCTGCAACCGCTGCTCTCCCGCTTTGGAACAGCACCCGGTTTCCGCCTCATCGCCTTCACCCTGGACGAGACCACCTATGCGCGCGAACTGGCGCCGATGGCCGGATATTGGCCCTGTCTGATGATCGGGCCGCCGTGGTGGTTCCATGACAGTCCGCAGGGCATCAGGCGCTATCTTGACCAGGTGGTGGAAACAGCGGGCTTCCACAATCTGGCGGGCTTCAACGACGATACGCGGGCGCTGCTGTCGATCCCGGCGCGGCACGATGTCTGGCGGCGCGAAATCTGCCGCTTCCTGGCAGGGCTGGTGGCCGAGCACCGGCTGTCAACGCCATCGGCCATGGAACTGGCGAAACACCTCGCTTACGACGCAGCGAAGGCGGCCTACCGGGTTGGGTTGGATCAAAAGTAAGTTGAGACCGGCTCACTTTGTTTCCATCCCCCTTGCGGTCACGGCGCACCCAACAATGTTTCGAACTTAAAGCAACGGCTTGTGTTCCTGACTCATGTGCATCACCAACAAAACTTCAGGCATCCCGGCGGCCCATGGAGCAACACATGACGGGGTGGAGTTTATATGGATGTGTGAATCCGATAGCTGATAAGTCAAGCCATCAGTAAGTGACCTGAACGATGATGGTGTCGGTATAAGTGTAAGCACCGGGCGTTGGCTGGACAGGCACCAGGCCATAGCCGGTGAAAACCTGACTGGTGCCGATGCCCACGCCACTCATGGTGTTGACGCCTGACGAGCTGCCCCATTGCTGCGACCGCGCGTTGTCGCGGAAGATGCCATAGGCGATGGTGCCGGCCGTTGCGATATTGGTCATGCGGCGGCCGGATGGTGCCGTGGCGCCAGACGTGCCATTACCGAGGCCGACTTCATACAGGGTCCCGGCGGTGCAGTTCACCTGGATACTGTTGCGGGCAAGAATCGACGCATTGAGATTCGCCTGGTTGCCAAAATTCAGATCCGTGGCGGTAATGGTGCAAGCGCTGTTGTTGGTGGTGCGGACCGTGAACGGAACGCTTTGCACGCGCGAGGAGAGGGTGGGGCCGCAGTTGAAACCCGGCGCATAACCATAGTCGATCCGGGTGTTGGCACCGGAGAACACCGAGGAGAATGTTCCGGTCGGCAATGTGCCCTGCTGGTTGGAGAGCCGGCCAAACATGGTATGGCTGACGCTGCCGTTGCCGCTGCCATTCAGGCTGATGGTAATTGCCGGAGGGCGGGCCGAAGCACTCCAGGTGTGGGATCCCCAGATCTGCCCGACACCGTTGGTCCGGTAGATGTTGTAGGACATTTGAGTGGCGCCTTGCGACAGATAGCGCGGATCTCCAGAAGATGCGGCACCACCCGACCCGGCATTGAAATTGGCGCAGATGCGGATGGTCTGGCCGGGTGTGCCGGTGCAGTTGGCGGCAAAGGTGCCGTTGGCGGTTTGAAAACCGCCACCCAGGCTGACGTTGCCGAAATCTATTCCGGTGTTGCTGAAGCTGCAGGACTGGGCCGCCGCATCTTGTGTTTGCGCCAGCATCAGCACCGCCAAGATGGGTAACCACGCCGCTAGACGCATTTGAGGGGACCTATTCTCGTTTGATCGTCAGCCTGGCTTTCGAAGGCAAAACTAGCATGGCATTCCTTACCGCCATACTTAACGGTGATCCTGTTCTGGGCGCCAACACCGGTAACATAGGCTTCGCCGTCATACCCGACGATGAAAGGTTCAGCCGAGCCTTCGAGCTCCACCTCGGAACTATCGGGAATGAAATTTCCAGCGGCGTCGGTCAACACGACAAGCGCGGCGGTCTGGTCCTTGGAGATTCCGAAGTTGACCACGACACCGGACAAGGCGCGCGGAACGACGGCGATCTCGGTTTCCTGGAATCCGGCGTTCAATGGCAGGTCGTCGACATTTATGGCCAGCTTGTTCTTCTGGAAGGATTGAAGATTGGCGACCAGCAGCTTGCCGTTGCGGCCGGTCTTGCCGATGTTGCGGTTCTCGTGCTGGACCATGACGCCCTCGGCGCCGGCGTCGACGACCGCAAAAGAGTCATAAATAGTGGGGCCCAGCATCACACCGCCGCCCGCCATCACCACGGCGCCTTCGATGACGGCGTTGGCCCTCGCCATGCCGTCCTGCTGTGCCGCGTAGCCGGAAATAGTGGCCTTGCTCAGGCGCACTTGGCCGCTTGCCGTGGTTTGCCGGTTCTCGCCTTCCGAATGCGCCACACGCCAGGTGGTCGAGAGGGGTTCGTTGGAGTGAGGTTTGCTGACTTCGGCCACCGCGGAATAACCGGAACTGCCGGCGTTACCCGTCGCCGAACCGTTCATCGTGTCGCCCAGCGGCATCGAGAAGCCGATGGTTGCGCCATAATCCTTATTGTCGCCGAAATCAGCGAAGACATTGGCGTAGACCGACATGCCGCTGGCGAAACTCTGCGAGTAGCCACCGCCCAGGATGAGCGAGCGCTCGCCATCGCTGGCAAGGCGGTGGATGAAGCTCAATCCCACCCCCGCCTTGATGTCGCGCATCGCGTAGTTCAGCGATATCAGATCAAGCGCTTCGGGAATGCCGGTGTTCAGCTTGCCGTCAACCGGGACGGCGGTTACCGCCGCCAGGTCCGTGAAATCTCCGAATGTCCTGGTGGTCGACAAGGTTAACCCGAAGTCGCCGAACTGGCCTTCCCAGGAGCCGAAGGCCAGAAAGCCGGTATCGCCGTCATGCAGGCTGGCGGCGGCCGCCGCGCTGAACATGCCGAATTGACCGGCGTTGAATGCCGCGCCGGCCCCGCCCATGAGCAGATCCTCGCTGATCTCCGTATGCGCTTCGCCATTCAGAACGTCGCTGATGCCATAGCGCATGGTGCCAAGCAGGACGGGAATGTCGGCATAGCCGAAGGACTCCAATCCATAATCGCGGCGGATGAAGCCTGCCTCAACCGACAGGTCGATGAGGCCCGTCCGGAGGAGTTCCGGGGCGGAATAGAATTCGCTTTCGGTCTGCGTCTCGCGGCCGGTCGAATCGGTCAGAACGACCTTGGCCGTGCCGGAACTCGTGTAGACCGGAAGCTTGTCGACCTTGAAGGGGCCTTCCTGAACTTCACTGGAATAGGTCTTCACGCCGTTGATATAGACATCGAGCGTCGAGGGGACCGCCGCCGTTCCCGCGATCTGGGGAAGCGGCCTGGTGATGAGATCGGGCCGCAGTGTGAAATTGCGCTGCACCTGGGCGCCGCCGAGCCTGATGGGTCTGCTCCAGCCAAGACCGCCGCTGACAATGTCACCGAGGCGGTAGGTCATCATGCGCTGCTCGTCGGGATAACTCCAGGAGGTATCGAGGCGCAGCGCCGTCATGTCGGAAAATGTCGTGGTTCCGATGATCCCCGTCTGCTGCACGACGCCGAAATTCGAGAAGGCCCGCCCATCCAACGACAGAGAGCCCCCGTTCAGTCCGGCCATGGCATCTTCTATATTGTAACTTGCCGCGGCATATGCCGAGTAGTTGACGGCAAAGCCGTTGCCGCTCGACGACTCGATGAGTTCGCCCTGGCTGCCACTGTCCAATGATTTGGCGATGCGCGAGGTGTTCGGCACCTCGAGTTCGATTGCCTGGTTAAGATCATCGTAGACATAGGAGAGGCCGGGAATGGCGGACAACGTGATCAGTTCGTCATCGGGCCCCTCGCCCGGTGCGGCGATGCCCAGTTCGGCCAGCTCGGATCGCGGCGAAGCAATCTTGCCATCGGCCAATTGCGAGAAGCTCGCAATCAGATCGAGGGGATAGCCGTTGACCTTGACCTCAAGCTGCAGCTGAACCGGTTCCGGCTCAGCCGCGGCCGGCGCCGGGTGAAGTTGCGCCAGTGTCAGCGCAAACAGGAAAACCAGTCCGGCTGCGTGGCGCTTACTGAACCCTGGCCGTTGTTTCAACTGCGCCATTGTCGCTCTGCGCCAAAATCTTGACGACCGCGCCAGACGAAATGGACTTGGCCTCGGCGACCCAAACCTTGGTGGACTGACCGAGTACATAGCCCGACAATCCCTGGCCGAAACTTATCGCCTTGCCGCCTTTTCCCGCCACTTTCAGATCCATGAGCCGGACACGGCGATCGCCGGAATTGGATGCTGTCAGTACCAGCTTGTCACCCTTGATCAGGGCTTTCCAGTTCAGTTCCGCCTGGTCATCGGCGGCGGTGGTGAAGAACACCGGCAACGAGTGACGCACCGAGAACCCGATGGCGGCATCGCCAGTCTTCCTGGGAGCCGCGATATCGTCGATCACCAGGCGATATGTCTCTTCGCTGGCCGCGGGCTGCTTGTTGACGCGGACCACACGGATGACCGACTTCTTGCCGGACCCCAGCTTGACCGCCGGCGGACTGGCGATGACGTCACGCGTTTCGATGAGTTCGTCTTTACCGTCTTTCTGGACCCATTTGAAAACGCGCACCTGGATGTTGGCGGTTTTCGGGCCATTGTTGGCAATGGTAACCTTCGATGCAGCTCCTGGAGCCGGCACTTCAATATTGACCGGCATGATCTGCAGAGATGTCGGATCGGCATGGGCCGGAACAGCACCAAGTACAGTGGCTGCGAGAAGTGCGGCAATCCAGGAGCGCATCAAAGTCAACTCGCTTGTTTAGTAGTTGAGATAGAGGGTGCGGTTGTCGGTGTAGGTCACGCCGGCGGTCGGCGTCACCTGGATGGGCAGGTTGGCGTTAATGTTGAAGCTGGCGGGACCGACGCCGCCGCCGAGGGTGAGGACGGCATTGTAGGCTACGTCTTCACCATTCACGTTGGTCATCGCCGAGCTCAGGGTCGTTGTCAGGACCGCGTTGTTGAACGAAGCGTTCCAAAGCGTGCCAGCCGAGCAGTTCACGGCAACGGCGCCGGAGGCGGTTTCGGTTCCGTTGATCACGCCGACGTTGCCGAAGTCGACGTCGGCGACGGTGATGGCGCAGCTGGTCTGGATGGCGATGCGGGTCTGGAAGGTGTCGCTGGTCTGGGCCGCGAAAGCGGTGGCAGAACCAAGAACGGCCGCACAGGCAGCCAATGGGAGAAGATATTTGCGCATAGCAGTTCCTTGCTTGTTAACTTTGATTCTCGGGTCACGAAATCAGCAAGAGGACCCCTGGTGTCCCTGACGCCTCTCTGCCAACCCGCAGTCATTACTACCTTGCTTGCTCTTAAGTTGTGGTAGATAAACGCGGTGAATTTGCAGATAAGCCTTTGTTCCGATTTGAATCAGTTGGACTAGCCTGCGTAATCAGCGGTTCCGCAAGAATTCGCACACCCGATCTTCCCGCCGGTGCCCGGCGCTGTGTGAAATGTTGGAATTTTTATCCGTATACGGATCAAATTTTTCTCCAGTCCCGCCACGCCCGGTCTGCCCATTGACGGTGCGCGGTTCGCCCGTATTGACGGTGGGCGGTTCGCCCGTGCGGGGCGGAGGCAAAGTTCAATTCTTCCGGTCGTCAGCCTTGGGCGCGGCGCGCGGCGCGGTCCTGTTCGAGGGCGTGGTCCATGGCCGGCGTGAAGGAGTACGGGCCAGGCCCTCGATGACGTCGGCGCTGGTCGAGTAGCGGAAGGGCACGGCCGAAAAGTCGACGATCAGCGCTTTGTGAGTGTTCGAGATGCGGTAGATGACGATGTCCGGGTTGGCGGCGCGGGCTTCATCATAGGTGCTGCGGCGGATTGGCGGGAGGGCTTCTGGAAACTTGACAGGCCGTGCTCGGTTTTGTTCCAGTGAAATGGCGCCACGATGAACTGCCAGAGCGCCAGCCAGGCGGCCACCGACATCAGCAGCCAATAGACTGGCATGGTGGCAATGGGGATAGCCCAGCCATAAATCCCGAGGCGGGCCAAAGCGCGCCGCCCGGCGATCATGGTCACCGCATAGCCGGCAACCAGGATAAGCAAGTTGAGGCCGGCAAGCGCAATCACCAGCAGGCCAGCATTGGGCGGCAGCCGCGGTTCGGCGATGAACAGGACCAGCGTCGCCAGCATGCACAGCGGATGCAGCAGGGCCGAGGCGAAGACCCCCAGTGTCATAGCCTGGACCGCCCAGAATCCGGCAGGGCCAATCTCCTCCAGCAATTGCCGCGGATGGCGCATATGAACCAGCCAGGTGGCGAGGAAGCCCTTGAGCCAGCGGGCGCGCTGCTGGACCCAGTTGCTGAGCCGCGTATTGGCTTCCTCATAGGTCTGGGACGCGAGCGTTCCGGTTTCGAAGCCGCGGCGTGCCAGGCGCAGGCCGAGATCGGCATCCTCAGTGACGTTGTAAGGGTCCCAGCCGCCGATCTGGCGCAGCACATCGGTGCGGAAATGGTTCGAGGTGCCACCCAGCGGCAAGGGCAGGTGATGGGCGGCAAGGGCTGGCAGGATGAGACCGAAGAGTGTGGCATATTCGATGGTGAACTGGCGGGTCAGCCAGTTTTCATTGGGATTGAAGAACACCAGCTGGGCCTGCAGGCAGGCGACTTCGGCAGGCGCTGCCGCGAAATGTTCCGCAGCCATGCGCAGCTGACCGGGTTCAGGCACATCCTCGGCATCGAAGATGGTGAGCAAGGTGCCGCGCGAAAACTGCAAGGCATAGTTGAGGGCGCGCGGCTTGGTCTGGGGTTTTCCGGCGGGGACGACGATGACATCAAATTGCGGCGGCAGCAGCAGCCCGGACAGGGCGCGCTGCATGGCGATGTCGGTTTCCTCCAGTACCAGCTTGATGTCGAGCTTGGCTGCCGGGTAGTCGAGGCGCGTCAGGGCATTCAGTAGCTGGCTCAGCACCGAGGTTTCGCGAAACAGCGGCACGAGAATGGAATAGGACGGCAATTCGGCATCCGTCAGGGGCTGCGGCCTGCGCCGCCTGGCGGGCAGCGGCGGCAGCAGACAGAGGATGCGAAGCGCGATCACCGACAGGAAGAACAGCCCGGCCACCAGGCTGGCCATGAGCCAGGCCACATGCCCCGGCAATAGCGTCACCGCCAGGGTGGCCAACGCTGCGGCGGCCAGACTGGCAAAGACCTGTCCCTTGGTGAAGCGGCGGCTGGCCGAGTAGGCCGGTTGGCGGCTGGCCAAGCCGTTGGTTGCCTCTTCGAGAAGCGCTGGCCCATGGGCGCGGCGGGCGGCATCGATGAAATCGGCGGCCTCGCCATGGGCTACCACTTTGAGACCATCATGACGGGCCATGGCAAGGGCCGGTGCACCACAGGCGGCGAACAGTTTCAGGCCCGGCAGGGCGACAATGGGTATGAGCTTGGAGCGCAGCGACAGCGCCAGTTCATCGGCTGGCAGACGGCGCAAGGCATCGGCGATGGCCCAGACCGGCAGGCCGGGCAAGACATCGCCATCGCCTGCCGCTATGCTGGCGATGGCCTGCGAATCTTCCTGAAAACCGAAGGTCTCGTGGCTACCGGTGAGCGACACATTCAAACCGTTTCGGGACCAACTGACTTTGCGGAACTCAATGAAACGCCGTTACGTCAAACTCGCAACTAACCTGTGGCTGTTTTTGATCATCTTCGCACAGCCCTGGATTGCAACGGCTTGGGCTGAGGCGGCGGCATCCTATCGCCTGCCATGGTTCCGCATCGTCGAACCGGTGGCCGGCAAGCCCCCGGACATCGCGGCGGATGCGCCCGCCGTCCTGCTGGCGGATGCGGATTTCCCGCCCTTCAGCTTCGCCTCGCAGACCGGCAGTGCTTCGGGACTGGCGGTTGAACTGGCGATGGCCGCTTGCGCCGAGGCCAAGCTGCGCTGCAGCGTCAAGCTTCTGCCCTTCGGCGATCTCCTCCCGGCCCTCATCCGTGGCGAAGCCGATGCCATCATTTCCGGGCCGCGCATCGAAGAGTCGGTCCTCAACTCGGCGCTGATGACCAGGCCATGGTTCCGCACCATGGCGCGCTTTGCGGTGCAGAGCGGCAATCCGCTGAAAGCCGGCGATGCCGGTTCGCTGCGCGGCAAGCGCATCGGTGCCGTCAAGGGCACGGTCCATGCGCGCTGGCTGGAAACCTATTACCGCGAATCAGAGATCGTGGCCTTCGCCGACGAGATCACGGCTGGCGAAGCGCTGCGCACCGGCAACATCGAGGCGCTTTTCGCCGACAATCTGCGGCTGATCTATTGGGTCGCGGGGCCTGCCTCGCGCAATTGCTGCCGGCTGCTGGGCGGCGCCTATTCGGACTTCAGCGAATTCAGCCGTAACATCGCCTTCCTGGTGCGCGGTGAAAGGCCCGACCTGCGCGACGCCTTCGACTATGGCCTCGACATGGCCCAGGTCAACGGCAAGACTGAGAAGATATTCAACAGCTACGTGCCGCTGAGCCCATGGTGAGCGATGGCGCTGGCAGCGCTGCCGCGCAGACGCTCAAGTGTCACACCCTCGCGTGACAGGCGGGCCGCGAGGCCGTCGAGGATTTCATTCACCAAGGACGGCCCATGAAAGACCAGTGCCGAATAGAGTTGCAGCAGCGCCGCCCCGGCGCTGAGCTTGGCCCAGGCCGTCTCCACACTCGAAATGCCGCCAGCACCAAGCAGCGGCATGGCGCCATTCGTCCGTATAAAGAGTTTTGCCAGCATATGTGTCGAGAGTTCAAACAGCGGCTTGCCGGAAAGTCCGCCAGCCTCCGCCTTGAGGGCCGAGGTCAGGCCATCGCGCCGCAGCGTGGTGTTCGACACGATGATGCCATCGACGGCGCCGCCTTCGCAGCAGCGCGCCACATCGTCGAGTCCGGCATCATCGAGATCGGGGGCGATCTTGAGCAGCATCGGCGGGTGGCGGTCCTGCCTGAGGCGGGCCGCGTTGAGGCGGGCCAGCAGTGCGGCAAGTTCGCCTTTGGACTGCAAGCCGCGCAGGCCCGGCGTATTGGGCGAGGAGATATTCACCGTGAAATAGGAGGCAAGTTCCGAGAAGGCGGCGATGCCCGCCACGTAATCGCCGATGCGGTCGCTTGAATCCTTGTTGGCGCCGATGTTGACACCGACAATGCCGCCCCGGCCGCGCCGCGCCTCCAGCCTTGCCCGCATGGCGTTGTGGCCTTCATTGTTGAAGCCCATGCGGTTGATCACCGCCTCGTCGCGGGCGAGGCGGAACAGGCGCGGGCGCGGATTGCCTTCCTGCGGCAGCGGCGTCACGGTGCCTACCTCAACGAAGCCGAAGCCCAGCCCCAGCATGGCATCGGGCACTTGGGCGTTCTTGTCGAAGCCCGCCGCAAGTCCCAGCGGATTTGGGAAATCGAGGCCGAGGAGTTTCACCTTCAGACGCGGGTCAAAGGCCGGCGGCGGGGCGCGCGGCAACATGCTCAGTGTACGGATGGTCAAGTCATGGGCGCGTTCGGCGTCAAGCGCGTGGAGCAGCGGCCGGGCCAGCGGAAAGGCGAGGCGGGCGAAACTCAAACTCCGGCCTCGCCCGGAAACTGATGAACGCCGTCCACCATTGGCAAGTCCTTGACCCATGCCGCGGCGCCGGCGGGAATGGTGCCGTAGACATGCGGAAACAGGGCGCCACCACGCGACGGCTCCCATTTCAGATTGGCGAGCGCATCTTCCGCTAAAGCCACCAGCACGAGATCGCTTTGGCCCGCGAAATGCCGCGCGGCGGTCTCGCGGACCTGTGCCGGAGCCGAGAGGTGGATGAAGCCATCGCGGTGATCCAGCGCCGAACCGC
>JBKJQD010000098.1:0-6319 GCA_046594125.1 Aestuariivirga sp. | reverse complement strand
CGGACTGGACGATGCGCTGATCGCCTTCGAGGCGGCAGCCGTCATCGGCCGCAACTGGGCCAGGCGCGACACGCCGCCCACCATGAGTAGCGCCGAAAAACGCGGTGGCGGCGAAATTGTGTTGAGCGAATTCAATGCCAAGCAACTTTTGAAGACGCATGGCCTAACTGTTCCCGAAGGCATCGTCTGCAAAACCGCCGATGCTGTGCAAGCTGCCGAAAGCCTGGGCTTTCCGGTGACCCTTAAGGTGTCGTCCGCCGCCATCGCCCACAAAACCGAAGCGGGCGGCGTGGCGCTCAATCTCAAGACAGCAGCTGATGTCGCAGCCGCCGCCGAACGAATGACCAAGCTCGCGCCCGAAGTTCTGGTCGAACGCATGGTGACGGGTTCCGTTGCTGAACTCATCATCGGCCTTACGTCCGATCCACAATTCGGCGAGGCGCTGGTCATTGGTGCTGGCGGCATCCTGACCGAGTTGCTGATGGATTCGGTGACGCTGATCCTGCCCACCTCACGACCCGAAATCACCCGCACCCTGAAGACATTGAAAGTCTGGAAACTGGTCGAGGGATTTCGCGGTAGGTCCGGCGACCAACTGGCGGTCATCAAGGCGGTCGAAGCCGTCGCCGCCTTTGCCGCCGCCCATCGCGGACTGATCGAGGAACTGGATGTCAACCCGCTGCTCGTGTTGCCGGACGGCGCTGTGGCGGTTGATGCGTTGATAAGAATGCGAACGCCACTTCCCTCATCCGGCGCTGCGCGCCACCTTCTCCCGCGAGGCGCGGGAGAAGATAGAAAGGAAAATACATGACCTCCCCCATTCACACCACCCGCCGTGGCCCGGTGCTCGAAGTCACCATCGACCGCCCCAAGGCCAATGCCATGATGCGGCTGGTGGCGGCATCATGGGCAATATCTTCGCCGCCTTCCGTGACGACCCGGACCTGCGCGTGGCGATCCTCACCGGCACCGGCGAAAAGTTCTTCTGCCCCGGATGGGACTTGAAAGCCGCAGCCCAAGGCGAGGCACCCGACTCCGACTATGGGGTTGGCGGCTTTGGCGGCTTGCAGGAATTGCCCGGTCTCAACAAGCCGGTGATCTGCGCGGTCAACGGACTGGCCTTCGGCGGCGGCTTCGAGATCATGATGTCCTGCGACATCATCATCGCCGCCGAACACGCCACTTTCGCGCTGCCCGAAATCAAGTCCGGCACGGTGGCCGATGCGGCGTCCATCAAGTTGCCGCGCCGCATTCCTTATCATGTGGCGATGGAAATGCTGTTCACCGGGAGACGGTTTGATACGAAAGAGGCCAAGCACTGGGGTCTGATCAACGAGATCGTTCCCGCCGCCGGCCTCATGGCTCGCGCCCGAGAGGTCGCCGATCAGATAGCCGCCGGCCCGCCGCTGGTTTTTGCCGCCATCAAGGAAATCACCCGCGACACCGCACATCTGCCCGTCCAGCAGGCCTTCGACATGGTGACCAGGCGCAAATTGCCGACCGTCGACGCGCTCTATTCCAGCGAAGACCAGATCGAGGGCGCCAAGGCCTTCGCCGAAAAGCGTCAGCCGCAATGGCAGGGACGCTGAACTTCGAATCGCCTAAGGTCCGGCAATGATGACACGCCGGGGATTCTTCAAGTTTGTCGGACGCCTGGCGCTCACCGGTGTGGTGCTTGGCACATACGCCTTCGTGATTGAGCCAGGCTTCTTGCTTCGCACCCAGTACTACGCGTTCACGCCGCCCCGCTGGACGCCCGGATTGAAGCTCCGGCTGGTTTTGCTGGCCGATCCCCATCTGGTCGAACCCCACATGCCGTTGAGCCGCTGGCAACGCATCATCGCCCAGGCCAATACGCTGGACGGTGATCTCATTTTGCTGATGGGCGATTATGTTGCCGGGCATTTTTTTCGTACTGGCACCGTGCCGGTTGCCGATGCCGCCAAGGCCGCCGCCGCGCTGCGGGCGCCACTGGGAGTCTTCTCGATCAATGGCAATCACGACTGGTGGGACGACTTGTCAGCTCAGAAAACCGGCCATGGCCCACCGCTCGCCCAACGTGCCATGGAAGACAATGGCATCCAGGTGCTGGCCAACACTGCGTTGCAAATGAGCAAGGACACAAAGCCGTTCTGGCTCTCGGGCACCGACAGCATCGTGGCGATCAGGAAGGGCCGCCGCCGCTTCGAGGGCCGCGATGACCTGCCCGGAACGCTGGCCCAAATCAACGGCGACGCCCCCATCATTCATCTGGCGCACGAGCCGGACCTGTTCACGGAAATCCCCGAGCGCGTATCGCTCACCCTCTCCGGCCATACCCATGGCGGCCAGGTGCGGCTGTTCGGCTGGTCGCCGGTCACGCCGTCAGCCTATGGCAACCGCTTCGCCTATGGCCATGTTGTCGAGGATGGCCGCCATCTGGTGGTCTCGGGTGGCCTTGGCTGCAGCATCGCGCCAGTGCGCTTCGGCGTGCCGCCGGAAATCACCGTCATCGATCTTGGCTGAAGCCCCCAAGATGAAAAAGACCCCGGCTTTTGACCGGGGCCAGTCATGGAGAGACGGTTTAGCCCATCAGCCAGTGGCGGCTGCTGAGGCGGATGCGGGCATTTTCGCGCTCGATGGCGTCGAAACCACCATCGGCGGCAGGTGAAGTGAAGAATTTTCCGAAGCCGCGGACGGTGGCTTCGATGTCATTCCACAGGGTGGCGGGAGTCTGGATAGTGGCGGCGCGGCGGGTCATGATTTTCAATTCCTGTTATAAATTTGCTGATGACCCTGATTTAATCCCTTGAAGACTCTTGTACAAACGACGAGTTCTATGTTAATCTTCAAGAATAATTTGAAGATCAGCCATGTTACGCCACATTCCCGGATTGCAATCCCTCAAGGCCTTTGATGCCTCGGCCCGGCACTTGAGCTTCACCCGCGCTGCGGCGGAACTGAACGTGACACCCGCCGCCATCAGCCACCAGATCAAGGAACTGGAGAAGCAGATCGGCGTCAGCCTGTTCCTGCGCACCAGCCGCCACATGCAATTGACCAGGCAAGGCCATATCCTGCGCCCGGCCATCACCGATGCCCTGGCGGGCCTGACCAGCGCCTTGCAGCGCATCCGCCAGGCGGAAAACCCGACGCAGATCAGGGTCACGGCCTCGCCCTCGATTGCCGCCAAGTGGCTGGTGCCAAGGCTTGACCGCTTTCTCGACACCGTGCCGGGTGCTGACGTGCGCATCGACGTCTCCTCCTCGGTACTCGATTTCGAGCGCGATGACGTCGACGTGGCGATCCGTTTTGGTGACGGCAATTATCCAGGCCTCGCCGTCGACAAGCTGTTCAGTGACACGCTGTTTCCGGTGTGCAGTCCGGCCCTCCTCAAGGGCCGCAATCCCATCCGCGAGCCGCGTGACCTGCTGCTGCACACATTGATCCACCTCGATTATGAGGCGCAAGGGGCGGTGTGGCCCAACTGGCGCATGTGGATGCAGGCGGCGGGCATCACCGACTTCAACGATACCCGTGGCCTGCATTTCAGCCAGACGTCGCTCGCCGTGCAGGCGGCCATCGATGGCCATGGCGTGGCGCTGGGCGATTCCTCGCTGGTGGCCGACGACATCGCGGCGGGGCGCTTGGTGAAGCCTTTCGTCTTGAGCCTGAAAAGCCCGACGCAATTTGCTTATCACCTGATCACCGCCAAGGACCTCGCCAGCCGCCCGATAACCAGGGCCTTCCGCAACTGGATCCTGGCCGAGGCGCTGGCCAGCCAGTCTGGGGGTTAAGCGCCCTCACGGCGCCGTGATAGGTTCCTCACGGATTGTTTCTTTGTTGGTGATCGTGAAAACCCGCAATGTCTCCCCATCGCGAATTATCCGCGTGCAACAGGAGAGAATCACCATGAAGATGACCACCATTTCCGGCGCCGCACTGGCCGCCGCCGCCCTGAGCTTTGCCATCGGTTCCGTAGGCTTCGTGGCGCCTGCCGCCGCCGGTGCCAAAGTCATGTGTTTCGGCGTCAACGCTTGCAAGGGCCAGGGCGCCTGCAAGTCGGCTACGAATGCATGCAAGGGTCAGGCCGCCTGCAAGGGTCAGGGCTGGATCAGCACCTCGGCCGCACAGTGCAAGACGTGGGGCGGCAAGGTCGGCTAAGCGACTTCATCTATTCAGGTGCAAGTGCCGGATGGGTGTCGAACACACCCACCGGCATTTGTTCGTAGTCGATGATGGCCCCGGTCATCATCCGGGCCGGTGGCGACACCAGAAACGCCATCAAGCCCGCAACGTCATCGGCGGTGATCAGCCGGCCCGATGGCATACGGCGGCCGATTGCGCCGGCCCAGTCCGGCGGCATTCCATGGAACGATGTCTGCAAGGCCTGCTCGCCCTCGGTGTGAACCCAGCCGAGATTGATGGCGAAGATGCGGATACCTTCGCGCTTGACCGTATTGGCGGCGGATTTGGTCAGCGTGCACAGTGCCGACTTCGAGGCCGAGTAAGTTGCGAGATTGGGCGGCCCGCCATGGCTCAGCATGCTCGACACATTGATGATGACGCCCGATTGCGCGGCCCGCATCAGCTTCACGGCTTCCTGCATCATGAACAGGGGTGCGCGCACATTGATGCCGAACAAGCGTTCGAAGGCTTCAGGCGTTGTATCATCGAGGCCGCAGCGTTCGGTACTGCCCGCGGCGTTGACCAGAACGTCGAGGCGGCCGAAGGCTTTGGCCGCTTGCGCCATGACGCGGGCTGAAAGGGCGGGATCGAGCAGATCGCCTTCTGTTGTCTCCACCCGGCCCACGGCCTTGAGGCGCTCCGCACTGTCACGCAGGGCGGCGCCATTGCGGTCAACCAGCAGCACGCCGCCAAAGCCGGTTTCAAGAAAGCGCCTGGCGGTGGCGTAACCGATGCCCTGGGCACCTCCCGTCACCACCGCAAATCTGTTGTCGGCCATTGTTCCTCAATCCATCGCCAGAGATCGAGCGACTCATAAGGACAAGCGTGCCGCTCTCCAAGCCCCTCCGCAAGTTGCTATCAGATAAGTTTCAGCCGTGCGCCCAGATCGGCATCGGGGAAAATCTGCCGGGTGACGGTATCCTGGCTCAGATTGAACAGGCCGGCGATGAGCCAGCCGAGATAGCGCCGCACGTCATCGGTGGCGGCGAGATCGCGGCCCTCGTAAAGCTGGTCAGCGCCCACGCCGGGCCATTTGGTGCTCAGCACCTTGCCGCCCTGGCCATTGGCCATCAGGCCGCCAGCCAGAAGTGCCAGCCCGCCGGTGCCGTGATCGGTGCCGAGCGTGCCGTTGAAACGCGCCGTACGGCCGAATTCGCTGACCGCCACCACCGCCGTCCGCGACCAGTCATTGCCAAGCCCGGTCTTGAGCGCCTGCAGCGCCGACACCAGACTTTCGAGGCTCTTCGTCAGACGAATGTTCTGTTGCAGGTGCGTATCCCAGCCATAGAGCGAGAACGAGGCGATGCGGCTTTCGCCACTCAGCAGCTTGGCCGCCAGCGATGCGATTTCGCGCGCCGACACGCCCTTGTCGACGTTCTCGACCTGCATGCCCGGCGCATTGGCGCTCTCGATGCGTTCGAAGGTTGCCTTGAAGCCGGCATCCTCGGCGTACATCATGCGCAGGAACTGCGTGCTGTTCTTCCAGAAATCGGTCTCGGATTCGGGATAGACGTTCAGATGTTCGGCCGGGCCGCGCAGCAGCAGCGAATCGCCGGTACCGATATCAGCACCGAATTCCATGCGCTTGTTGCCGGCCAGACTGATCAGCCGGTTGACCCAACCCGTGTCGATGCTGCCGGGCCTGATGCCGCCCTGCTCCAGCGTGTCCTGGGCCTCGAAATGGCTGCGGTTGCGATAGGGTGTGCTGACCGCATGGAGAAAGGAAAGCTCGCGTGCCGCAAACCACGGCTGGAGCGGTTGCAGCGCCGTATGCAGATGAAAGTAATCATCAAGCGGTACGGCGGGCGCCGGCCCGATCTTCTCCAGCTTCGGACGCAGTTCCGCAAAGCCAGGATCGCCGATGGGCTGTACCGCATCGAGGCCATCGAGGCCGCCGCGCAGCACGATGACCACCAGCCGCTTGTCGGTGGGTGCGGCGGCAACGGTCAAGGCGGGATGAGTCGAAAACAGCCCGAAGGCGGCGGCTGTGTGAATGAATGCGCGGCGGTTCAGCATGTCATCTCCGATTGAATTCGGGGCTGGCCAGCACCAGGCCAATGGCTTCCAGCCGGTTGCTCGCCAGTTTGACCGTCTGGCGCGTGTTATCGCTGGCCAGCGGCCCCAGCGCATCGCCAAGCAAGGCGTCGGGCTC
>JBKJQD010000440.1:0-5163 GCA_046594125.1 Aestuariivirga sp. | reverse complement strand
AGCGCTTCCAGGAATTGAGGATCACATGATCCCGGTCCGACTGGTCGCCCTCGGCGACCCGGATCAATTCCTCAATATGCTCGCCGCGCTGGTTGTTGATTGGTCCCTCGCTTGATTGAGACTGGCCTCGTGACCCGAAGGTTATCACCATCGCGCCCGTTGGCAAAGTTCTCTATTCAACCAAAAACTCCTCATGCTGCACCGCAGCCGTGCCTGACGCAGCCGCAGCAATTGTTTGCAATGCACAGTGGCATAAATTGTGCAGCGGCTCGGCCAGAGATCGAGTGCGGCCTTCGCAGCCGCAACAAACAATATGGGAGTCTGGACCGATGACCTGGATTGCGCAGAGCTATATGGGACGAAAGGCCGTGGCCAGGGGCCAAACCGGCAAGACCCATCTCCTCAATCGTGACGTTCAGGGCGAATTTCACTATGTCTACGGCCCCTATGCGAAACCGGTCCTGTCGATAAGGCCCGGCGACGTGGTGGTGGCCGAGACCGAGGATGCCTTCGGCGGCGCCATCAAAACCACCGAAGACTTGCCATCACAAAAGCTCAACATGCCTTTCGTCAATCCGCAATGCGGGCCGATCATCGTCGAGGGCGCCGAACCCGGCGACGTTCTCTGCGTGCAAATCAAATCCATCTTGCCGCGCGGTCCCCAGCCGGTGGGCACCTCCGCCCTGATCGCCGAATTCGGCGGGCTCGTGGCGAATTCCCAGACGGCCCTCCTTAATCCACCACTGCCCGAACGTGTGATGAAATACGAGGTCACCGAAAAGGGCGTTAAGTTCAACGACCGCATAACGCTACCCTACGAGCCCTTCATTGGCACGCTCGGCGTCTCGCCGCAGATTGAAGCGGTCTCTTCCCTGCAGCCGGACTATTGGGGCGGCAACATGGACCTGCCGGACGTGGCACCTGGCGCCATCGTCTATTTCCCCGTGCTGCACAAAGGCGCCTATCTCTATCTCGGCGATTGCCATGGCCGCCAGGGCGATGGTGAGCTATGCGGCGTGGCTGTCGAAATGCCGTCGACCACCACCGTTCAGGTTGACCTGATCAAGAATTGGCGCATTGCCTGGCCGCGGCTTGAGAACGAGCTTTTCATCATGACCATCGGTTCGGCGCGGCCGATGGAGGATGCCGCCCGCATCGCCTACCGCGAACTCACCCGCTGGCTTGCCTCCGACTACGGCTTCGACGAAATTGAAGCCTATTTCCTGCTGACCCAGGCGGGCCGCGTGCGCCTCGGCAACATGGTGGACCCGAAGTACACTCTCGGCGCCTCCATCCTCAAATCCTATATCGGACATTAACGGGGAGCATAGCAATGGATCTCGGACTGAAAGGCCTCAACGTCCTCATCACCGGCGGAACCAAAGGTATCGGCCGCCGCGCCGCCGACATCTTCGCCGCCGAAGGCGCCAACGTCTCGGTCTGCGCCCGCAATGCTGACGAGATCGACAAGACCGTGGCCAGCCTGAAGCAAGCCGGCGTCAGGGCCTTCGGACAGGCCATCGACGTGGGCGACAAGGCAGCGCTCGAAGCTTGGGTCGGCGCCAGCGCCAAGGCCTTGGGCGGCATTGACATCGTTGTCGCCAATGTCTCGGCACTGGCCGCCGCCGAAGACACCGAGGCCTCGTGGAAAGCGGAATTTGATATCGACATGATGCACACGGTGCGCACCGTGAACGCTTCGCTCCCCTATCTCGAGAAATCGAAATGGCCTTCGATCATCGTCGTATCGTCCGTCTCGGGCCGCGAAATCGACTTCACCACGCCTGCCTATGGCGCCTTCAAGGCCGCCCTTATCCACTACGCCCACGGCCTTGCCCACAAGCTCGCTCCAAAACGCATCCGCGTGAACTCGGTGTCGCCCGGCAACGTCTATTTCAAGGACGGCATCTGGAACTATATCGAGACCAACCTGCCGGACCTGTTCAAGCAGGCGCTGGCGCTCAACCCCACCGGCCGAATGGCGGCGCCAGAAGAAATCGGCCGGGGCATCGTCTTCCTCGCTAGCCCGGCCTCGAGCTTCACCATGGGCACCAACCTTATTATTGACGGCGCGCTGACCAAGGGCGTGCAATTCTAGAAAGATATGCAACATGGCGACTGACCGTTCCATCACGCTGGCAAGCGGCATCGAACTTCACTTGATCGAAGCGGGGAGCGGCCATCCGTTGATCATGATCCCCGGCTGGTCACAATCGGCTGCGGAATATGGCCGCAACATCGCAGAACTTGCGAAGGGCAGCCGCGTCATCGCGCTTGACATGCGGAGCCATGGCGAGAGCCCAAACGCCGGCAGCGGCCATCGCATCCAGCGCTTGGCCAAGGACCTCGCGGAGGTCATCGAGGCGCTTGGCCTGTCGAGCGCCGATGTTCTCGGCCACTCGATGGGAAGTTCTGTCATCTGGAGCTATCTCGATCTCTTCGGACCTGCCAGGCTGCGAAAGCTGGTGATCGTCGATCAGGCGCCGATGGCGGCTGCACTGCCCGGCTGGTCGGATGATGAGAAAAGGCGCTACGGCTGTCTGCTGCCCGATGTGCAGTCGGTGGCGGGATTCTGCGACGAGGTGCGCGCCACATCCTCGGTCGACGGCACCATGGCAATCATCAGGGGCATGTTCACAAGCGCTATGCCTGAGGCCGACTTGCGCTGGATCGCGGCCGAGAACCTCAAGATGCCGCGCCGTGCCGCAGCCGACCTGCTGTTCGACCATTGCCTCAACGACTGGCGCGACGTGATCGAAAGGACCCGCCTTCCCAGCCTCGTCATTGGCGGGCGCAAGAGCATCTTTTCAGCGGAGTCACAGGAATGGATCGCATCCGTCAACCCGAACGCCACGGCGAGCATATTCGGGGAGCACGAGGGCGGAAGCCACTTCATGTTCTTCGAGAACCCGCAGCGCTTCAACGCCGAAGTCGCGGCTTTCCTCGCGCAATGAACAACCGCCCAACCACCGTGGAGAATGTATGGCACTGAAACGCATGGTCATTGAACTCGGCATGGGGACCGACCTGACCGGGGCCGACTATACCAAGGCCGCCATTCGCGCCCTCAGGGACGCGCTATGGCATAACTCGCTCACCATCGCGGCGGCGCTCGGCCAATCGCCGCATGACATGCATGTTGAAGTGCTGATTGGCGTGCCGAAGCCCAGTGAGGTCGACAAGGCAGCCGTCGCCGCGGTGCTGCCCTATGGCAAGTCCACCGTGGAAGTGATGGAGGGCGGCCTTGAAATCATGAATGATGAAGGCACGAACCTGACGGTGATGGCCAATGCCGCCGCCGTGGTTTATCTCGACATGAAGGAGGCCTGAGATGGCCCTCAAGCGCATCATCCTCGAAATGGGTCATGGCAACGACATGCATGGCGGTGACTATACCAAGGCGGCCCTTCGCGCCGTGCAGGACTGCATCCACCACAGCTCGCTGCCATTTCTGCGCACCATGAACATCGGCCGCGAAGCCGCCCACATCGAAGTGACTATTGGCGTGCAGGAGCCCGGCAAGGTCGACAAGACCGCCGTTGCCAAGAGTCTGCCCTTTGGCCAGGTCACGGTGAAAGTAGTGAAAGGCGGCCTCAACGTGGTTGACAAGGAATTTGGCGGCGGCCCGGTGGTCGCCATGGCAGGGGTCGCACTCAGGATCGACGAGAAGTATCTGGACAAGTTCTGACAGGCGGGGCGTTCATCGCGTCACCGGCCGCGGATTTCCGCTGCCTGTTCAGAAGTACGTTGATCGTGGCAAGAAGTTCCGTTGACGATTTGTGCGCCCGCAAAGAAAGACCGGTGGTGCCGGCCTGGGGTAACCGGCACAGGGTGCAACGGGTTCACGCGCCTATGCGCCGGTATTTTATGGACCCGAGGACGTTTGTGCGTCGTTTCACCCTGGATTATGGTTCGGGTGGGGGGACAATGAGAGCGATACAAATGTTGCGCAAACTTCTCTCAAGCTTCACGGCGGCACACGTTATACCGAATTCACGCCATAACCCGAAATTCTCGGGGTGAGATGATGCGAAAGTTGTCGGAGACCGAATCGGTATATTCTCGCCAGTTCGCCGAAACCTTTTGGCGTAGGAAGCCGAGCGCCGCATCGGCGAATTGGGCGCATCGTTCGTAGGATTTGTTGTGGGTGAGGTGTTCGTGCATGAGACCCCAGAGCCGCTCGATGGGGTTCAGATGCGGGCAATAGGCCGGGATGAAATGGAGCTTGATGCGGCGGCCCGGTTGGGCCAGCCAGGCCTTGACCAGTTTGGCATAGCGGGCTTCGACGGATTCGAGCAACCGGATGGCCGCGAAGGGCATCGACGGTTTCGACCTCGGTCATCCGGGTTTGTCCGGTTTCCAGATCGATGGCGCCGTGAATATTGATGCGGCTCCGCCCGCTGGTTTGCTCAATGGCCAGCCGGCAATGGCGCGGCGCCCAGCAGCCGGCGGCCCGCACCGCATGGGTTGGATGCACGGCGCCGGCAAACAGCACGGCCTCGCCGGCGGCGATGGAATTGAGCAGCCCTTCATAGGATATGATGAAGGCCTGCTGTCTGTCGTCATCGAGCTTGCGCGCGATGATCTCCGGCCTGTGCCAGGCGCACTCAAGGCGATGCAGGAGTGCGATCAATCCCGAGCGGCCTTCATGGGCGAGGCCGAACCGCGCGCCGATAAAGGCCCCGATCTGGCGAGTCGAGCCGGGCAGCGCCGCGCCGATCCAGGTCTTCAGCTGCGCCTGCTGGCCGCCGCTCATCTTGCAAGCGCTGCCGCCCGCCTCAAACCGCGCCAGCCCGTCAAAACCGCCGGAGGCATAAAGCCCATGCCACTTCCGGACCGTATCATCATCCACAAACAAAGCCCCAGCCACCCGCTCGCAACTCCAGCCCGCATCAGGCAGCACCAGCGCATTGGCGCAGCCCGCGCCAGCCAGTGCGCCGCAGAACCATCCCGCGCCAGCGCCTTCAGGTCGCGGCGATCTTCAGGTGAGAGAAAGCGCGGGCGAATCATCCCCCAAGTCGAACCCCAAAATCATCGGACTGCCAACTTACCACCCTTCAATTTCCTGAAGGCGTGAATTTTAGCCGGTCCAGATCTGCCAGAGAAACGGGATGGGCGGGTGCAAGGCGATACATCGGCGCAGGAAGCGCAGGGCGGACTTGA
>JBKJQD010000392.1:0-6267 GCA_046594125.1 Aestuariivirga sp. | reverse complement strand
CGACGACTTGACCGACCCTGCGCCCGCCACATCGTTTGCCCATCTGGATGCGACCACCACGCTGTCGCGCTCGATCGCCGAAAAGGGTATTTACCCCGCCGTCGATCCGCTCGACTCGACGTCGCGCATGATGGACCCGCGCATCGTCGGCGAGGAGCATTACCAGACGGCCAGGCGCGTGCAGCAGATCCTCCAGCGCTACAAGGCGCTGCAGGACATCATTGCCATTCTCGGCATGGACGAGTTGTCGGAAGAGGACAAGCTCACGGTGGCCCGGGCCCGCAAGATCGAGCGTTTCATGTCGCAGCCCTTCGACGTGGCCGCCGTGTTCACCGGTTCGCCCGGCGTGCAGGTCAAGCTTGAAGACACCATCAAGGGCTTCAAGGGCCTGTGCGACGGCGCCTATGACCACCTGCCGGAACCGGCCTTCTACATGGTCGGCACCATCGAGCAGGCGGTCGAGAAGGCCCAGCGCCTCGCCGCCGAGGCGGCGTAAGCACCATGGCGGGACTTCACTTCGAACTGGTCAGCCCGGCGCGGCTTCTGTTCTCGGGCGATGTGGCCTCCGTCACCATCCCCGGAACCGAGGGCGAGATGGGCATTTTCCCCGGCCACGCCCCGGTGCTGTCGACGCTGAAACCCGGCATCGTCACCGTCAACAAGGACAGCGGTGCGCCTGACCGCATTTTCGTGCGCGGCGGCTTTGCCGAAGTCAATCCGCAGGGCTTGACGGTGCTCGCCGAAGTGGCGATCCCGCTGGCCGAACTCGACACGGCAACGCTTGCCGCCCAGATCAAGAACGCCGAGGAAGACGTGGCCGACGCCAAGGACGATGAAACAAGGCGGCGGGCCAGTGAGAGCCTCGAACACCTGAAGGCGCTGCAGGGGGCGATCTAGCCGATTGCGGCTGACTTTGCGGGGGGCCGTTCCGTGCTATGTTTCAGCCGGAGACGGCTCTTTCTGAAATCGAAAATTCCTTGAACTGGCTGTTCGTACCCAACCCCGTGCTGCCATCACATGCCCTGAAGGTGGCGGCCGCGGCGAGTTGCGCGCACTGCGGATCGGCGCTACTGTCACGATGTCAACACTGGAGTTGATGCTACCGAGAGGAGTCGTATTGCCATGTTTACAAAACGTATGCCATTGCTTGCTGCCGCCTTGTTGCTGTCCTGTGTTGCCGGAAGCAATGTAGCCGATGCCGGGGTGACCAAGGGCCAGATGGCCGGGGCCTGGACCGCCGTGCTCAGTGGCAATACCGGATGCGGCGCAACTTCGATGTATGTGACGTTTTCGCTCAATCTTCTTGGAAATGGAACAGCTTCGATTCAGCAGCATTCCACCGGATGCGCCGATTCCACGACAATCGGTAACGCCATCAGCATCAATACGCTGAACGCCAGGGGCCGCGGGACCGCCAGTCTGAGCTGCGGTACGGGTTGCGGCTGGTTGTTCAAGATACAGGTCGCGGATGGCGCCAAATCCTTCATCCTGACGGACGTCGAACCCACCAACCCGGGCAACACACCAACCGGAATGGCGATCCACGTCGCGCCGTGATTGGCGTGTCTCTGAAACCATCAATGTAAGCCAGATTACAGACAAATTTGCCTTGGGCCTCCAGTTTAACTGGGGGCCTTTTGCTTTCCGGATGGAGAGGAGTGATGGCCATGAGCGATCAGGCAATTCCAGGTGACAGCCAACCTCTGTCGACGCGCGAGCGCTGGCTCTATGGCGGCATCGGGGCGATGGCGCCGGTGGCGGTCGCCGCCCTGACGCTGGACTTCGTCAAAATCTTCAGCGGCTTTACCTGGATCGTCTTTGCCGCCTGGGCGGTGCGCACCCTGCTGCTGTTTATCGTCGGCGGCTTTGTCGCCTATATGCACCGCAAGGAAAGCGACTCGTGGCGTTGCTTCATCACCGGCATCTCGGCGCCGGCGTTGATCACCACGGCCTTTGCCGGAAGTGCGGCGCAGCCAGCAATCCAGCCGCGGGTTGATGCGTCGCTGCTGGTGTCTTCAGCCTATGCGTCCGATTTAGGCGGGGACCTTGCGAAGCGCATCCGCATCGTACCGGTCGAGGGCTTCAAGGAAAGCGGTTTCGAACAGTTCACGCGCGGTTTCTTCGGACAAAGTCCGGTGTCGGGCTTCGTCATTCCAGGAAGTTACAAATCGCTGGCCGATGCCGTGGCGGTGGCGGGAGCCGTTGCAGCCCTTAACCGCTGCCTGCGCAATGGCCTGACGGCGGAACCCGCCTATTGGGCGCAGAAGATGGGCTGGCCGCAGGATGACGCATCAAGCGGTCCCGGCGAAATGGTGGTCATTGAGTCAGACGGCGGCCGTCTCTATTCGCCCGCCGTGATGATTGCCGATCCCGGCCTGCGCCAGACCTATTTCGCGGCGCTGCGCGCCTACGCGCCGGAGGCCGTGCAAGTGCAGTCACAAAGCTGGGACACGGCGGCGCAACTCACGGGCTTTCTGTCGGAGGTGAAGGACAGCGGCTTCGGCGACGCCAATCTGGCGGCAACGATCGCCATGCGTGAACCGAAGTGCCAGTGAAGCAGGCCCAAGTGCAGGGCGAATTGACATGACGGCATAGGATGGCAGTTTTCCGATCTGGCTGGCGGAGGTCCCATGGAGCAATCAATGGGCAAGCCGCGCAATATCCCGGGGCTCATTGCCATCGCCCTCATTTTTGGCGCTGTTCCGCTCATGCTGTGGCTGGGACGCTGGCGGGGCTCTTGCCTATCGTTGTATTCCTATGGCGTACGGCCAGCGGCATCTTCTGCGGCTGCCGCGCTATGCGCCCGAACGCAACAGCGCCGAGAACATCCGGGAGTATCCGCGCGAGAACAAGCTCGCAAACACCGCCTTCGACAGTTACGGCGACATCGCCGGCAAAGCCTGCGAGGCGTGGCTTTTCTTCAAACGACAGAACAACCGTCACCACCATCACCGCCCGTGATTGGGAAACGGTCAGTTTATAGTGCCGTTAGGTTTAGTTGGTTCAGAGGATTGCCAAATTGATGGCATTGACAATCATCCGCTGGGTATCGGGGGCAATTGCCAACCCGCCGCCGAAGGTGATCGAGCCGGCTGAAAGGATCCAGCAGCCATTCACTCCAGCGTCCTGAAAATGACGTCGCCACCGTTGCCATCCGTAGCAATCAGGGCACCTCGCGGCTGAGTGTGGCTCGACGAACAGATTTGGCTGGGAAAATATCGGCAAGTCTGGTCGTAAGCGTAGCCATCGACTTCCCAGGATGATGCTTGCTGATTGCCGTTAAGGCCAATGGTACCGCCTACGGTGCAAGGACTATGCCCGGCTACGATGCAGGCTAGCCCGGCAAAGACCGGGTGCGCGTCTTGATGATGGTATAGGGGCGGCCGCTGCCGTCCAGCCCGGCATTGCCAGATATGATTTCGTAGGCTTCACCCAGAACGGCACGTTCGCTGCGGCCATTTGGCCAGTCCGGTAACGTACTGTAGGCAAACAAATTCCGTGGCGGGCATGGATGCCGCCTTGGATGCCGATTGACAGGCGGTCAAACAAGCCATCGCCACTGATGTTTACGACGTGGCCGCCCAAAGCAAGATAACGATCAAGTGCCGAGCGCATGGCGCCGGTCCAATATTCAGGGTGGCTATCCAGAACAATCAGCCTGTAGCCGTTGAGATTTGCAATGCCGTGGTGAAAATCCATATCGGTAAACACATCAAACCCGTATTTCGGATTTGTCGCGGCCAGCCGCTCAAGCCAAGTTTGCACCCACACTTCAGCACGCGCCAGATGATTTGCCATGCGTGGATTGCGATTGACGAGACCTGAACCTGTCAAGCAATACCGGTTTCCGCAACCGGGCGCTCGAAACTCAACTCCAGCGGAGGCTGGCCTGCCTGATCGTTGATGCCGGGATTGGTCGAGCTGGCATAACGTGAACCGCCACCCCAGTCATTGTAGGCACTCCACGTCGCGGGACAGATACAGCAATCGCGCCCGGTAGATGGCCGGGAATGTCGAAGCGCGAACTTTGACCTTGCTGCCTCGCAAAAATATGACCATCATGTTCGATGCCGGCAATCCCGGCACCTGAGCGTTTCACTGCCACCACCTCTATCACATGAATTTGGGCATGATGGGCACGCTGGCCTATTCACGCGCGGCGCGAGACGCGAGGGTCGAGCAACTGCGGGGTTCAAGTAGCGGGAAGATCCCTGTTCCGGATACCCAAGGACAGGGCCATCTGCTGGTCAATGAAAACATCCCGAATTGGGCCAGTCTGGAAGCCCATCTCCCGGCAAACGCGATAGATGTTGTCCTTAGCGTCCCCTGAGAGCTGCCGGTTCGCACTGTTGACGATTAAAACCGTAATGACCGGCAACCGGTGCGTGAAACAGTATGCGATCACTGCGTCGAGCGCTTTCGTCACCCTGCCGAGCGAACCGTGACCGAGCCACGGTTGCCCAGGAAACATGCGCTCATATAATTCGCCGTAGGTGGCCAGTCCGTCCGCGTTGCCTCTACACAGATCGAGGATGTGGCCGACGACATCGGGGCGCTGTAACCCGCACCGTTTCTGCGACTCTTTTCGCGGAGCAATTCAGCCAGATTGAACTGGCCACCTTCAGCAACTTTGCGCTCCCGGTATCGATGAATCAATATTTCAATCTGTTCGCCGGTCCATTCATCCAGATGCATCACAATTTTTCGCCTTTACCTGTTCCTGCAATGGCGACGGTCCTTGTCCAATTGAATTTCTTCTTATAAAGCAAAATTCCAAGTATCACTGCGGCAACATCGCTGGTGCCTCACGCATAGGCCCCGTGGCAGTGTTTGTATTTCTTGCCTGAGCCGCAGGGGCAGGTGTCGTTGCGGGCGATCTTGCCCCAGGTGGCTGGATTCTTGGGATCAATGGCCAGCGTCCGGGTGTCCGGCTCGTTCAGCAGCATGAGGCCGCCCGTCAGTTCGTCCTGGCCAGTCAGGGCATCGAGGTGGTGGGCTTCCATCAGGGGCAGATCGTCCTCGTCCGGCAGCATGTCGTCGTTTTCGAGTTCGCTGCCCGGCGGCCGTGCCTGGATTTCAACACGCATCACCTGGCCCGTCGCATTCTCACGCAGCTTGGTGACCATCGCCTCGAAGAGGCTGAAGCCCTCGGTCTTGTATTCGTTCAGCGGATCGCGTTGGCCATAGCCGCGCAAGTGGATCACTTGACGCAATTGATCGACGGTGACGATATGTTCGCGCCACAAATTGTCGAGGGTGCGAAGCAACACGGCCTTTTCCACCTGACCCATGATCTCGGGTCCGAATTTGGTGCGCTTGGCATTGTAGAGTTCGTCCGCCGCCTTGGTCACGCGTTCGCGGATTTCCTCATCCGCGATGCCTTCTTCCTTGGCCCAATCCTCGACGGGGAAGTCGATGGCTATGACTTCGCGCAAATGCTCGCGCAGGCCCGCCGCGTCCCACTGCTCGGCATAGGCATTGGGCGGGATGTGCTTGTGGATCATGTCCTCGATGACATGGTGGCGCATGTCGTCGACGGTTTCCGCCACCTCCACGCCATTCATGATGCCGATGCGCTGTTCGAAGATCACCTTGCGCTGGTCGTTCATGACGTTGTCGTATTTCAGCAGGTTCTTGCGGGTGTCGAAGTTGCGCGCTTCGACCTTCTGCTGGGCCTTTTCAAGCGCCTTGTTGATCCACGGATGGACGATGGCTTCGCCTTCCTTCAACCCAAGCTTCTGCAGCATCGAGTCCATGCGCTCGGAGCCGAAGATGCGCATGAGATCGTCCTCAAGCGAGAGGTAGAACAGCGAACGGCCGGGATCGCCCTGACGGCCAGAACGGCCGCGCAACTGGTTGTCGATGCGGCGGCTTTCGTGGCGCTCGGTCCCGATGACGAACAAACCGCCAGCGCCAAGCACCTCCTGCTTGTTGACCTCGATCTCGGACTTGATGGTTTCGATGCGCGCCTGGCGTTCCGCCCCTTCCGGCAATTCGGCCAGTTCGGTGGCGGTGCGCATTTCGAGGTTGCCGCCGAGCTTGATGTCGGTGCCGCGGCCCGCCATGTTGGTGGCAATGGTGATGGTGCCCGCCTCACCGGCCTGGGCGATGATGGCGGCTTCCTGCTCGTGGTAACGGGCGTTCAGCACGGCATGGGGAATGGCCTTGTCTTGCAGCATGGAGGCCAGCAGTTCCGACTTCTCGATCGAGGTGGTGCCGACCAGCACCGGCTGGCCCTTGGCGCGGGCCTCGTTGATGACGTCGATG
>JBKJQD010000305.1:0-18619 GCA_046594125.1 Aestuariivirga sp. | reverse complement strand
ACTTCAAACATCTGGCGCGGAATCAACGAACGCATCTTCTCCACCAGAGAACGACCGCGCGCGTAGGCAAATTCTTTGTGTACAATCAGCGACAGAGCGTCTACCGGTTCACCCGCGACCAGCACATCCAGCTTCACCAAACTCGACGGACGATAACCGGCCAAATGATAATCCAACGACGCGTAGCCCTTCGAGACTGATTTCAGACGATCATAAAAATCCAGCACGATTTCGTTCAGTGGCAAGTCGTATGTCAGCAGCACGCGCGTTGGCGTGATGTACTCGAAGCCTTTCTGAATGCCGCGCTTTTCATCCAATAACGCCAGAATGTTCCCGACGAATTCATCGTTCGTCATAATCATCGCCTGAATGATCGGCTCTTCGATGCTGGCGATGTTTCCTGCTGCCGGCCACTTCGACGGATTGTCAATTTCCATCACGTCGCCTTTTGTGTCTGTCACGCGATAGCGCACGCCAGGAGCCGTCGTAATCAGGTCCACATCAAATTCGCGCTCCAACCGTTCCTGCACAATTTCCATGTGCAACAAACCCAGAAACCCGCAGCGAAAGCCGAAGCCCAGGGCTAGAGAAACTTCCGGCTCGAAGAAAAAAGACGCATCGTTGAGCCGCAGTTTTTCCAGCGCATCGCGCAATACTTCGTAGGCGTTCGGCTCAATCGGATACAGCCCGGCGAAGACCATCGGCTTGATTTCCTGAAAGCCGGGAAACGGCTCAGCCGTCTTGCGTTTTTCTTCCGTCACGGTGTCGCCGATGCTCACGTCCGCGACGGTTTTGATATTCGCCACGATGAAGCCGACTTCGCCTGCCTGCAACCGATCAATCGGGCGCGGCTTGGGCGTCAGTACGCCTAAATCTTCGATCTCGTGCGTCGTGCCTTTGGCCCACAAACGAATCTTCATGCCGCGCTTCAGTTCACCGTCAATCATCCTGACCATCACAATCACGCCGCGATACGGATCAAACCACGAATCGAAGATCAACGCCTTGAGTGGCGCATTCATATCGCCTGCGGGATGTGGCACATCGCGCACGATGGCTTCGAGAATCTCGGTGATGCCGATGCCGTTTTTGGCGGAAGCCATGACTGCGTTATGGACTCCCAAGCCGACGATATGCTCGATCTGTTCCAGCACCTTTTCCGGCTCTGCGCCGGGTAAGTCAATTTTGTTCAGAACGGGAATGATTTCGAGATTGTTTTCAATCGCCAGATACGTGTTGGCAAGCGTTTGCGCTTCGACCCCTTGCGACGCGTCTACGATCAGCAACGCCCCTTCACAAGCCGAAAGCGACCGCGAAACTTCGTACGAAAAATCCACGTGACCGGGCGTGTCAATCAGGTTGAGAATATAATTTTTGCCATCTTTGGCTTTGTATTCCAGCCGGACAGCATGCGCTTTGATGGTGATGCCGCGCTCGCGTTCCAAATCCATCGAGTCGAGGATTTGCTCTTTCATGTCGCGGTCGGCGACGGCACCGCAGAGCTGGATCAGCCGGTCGGCCAGCGTCGATTTGCCGTGGTCGATATGGGCGATGATGGAGAAATTGCGGATGTGAGCGGTGTCAATCATGTTGGCGCGGTGTTTGGCATCCGCACCTATCAAGGTCAAGCACCGCGTCAGCGCAGGCGCCTGGGCTTCACCGGCGTGGCGTTCAATGGGTCTTCGGGCCAACTGTGTTTGGGATACCTGCCGCGCATGTCGGAGCGCACCGAGGGGTAGCCGTTGCTCCAGAAGGTTTCGAGCGACTGGGTGACGGCGAGAGGCCTTCCGGCGGGCGACAGGAGTTCGATCCGCAAGGGGCTGCGGCCCTCGGCGATGGCCGGGGTTTTCGCCAGCCCGAACATTTCCTGAAGCCTGACGCGCAGCACCGGATCGCCTTCGGTCGCGTAATCGATGCGGACATCAGCGCCCGACGGCACTTCGATGCGCAGCGGTGCGAGCTTGTCCATGCGGCGCAGAAGATCATGGGGCACCATGGCGGACAGGATGGCGTACATGTCCAGCCGTTCGAGATGGGCGTGGCGCGAAATGCCCGCCAGATAGGGTGACAGCCATTCGCCGAGGGTGGCCAGCAACGCATCATCGGAGAGATCCGGCCAGCCGTCATCGGGAAACAGGCGGCGGATAAAACCAAGGCGGGCGCGGAGCGTCTTGGCAGCTTCGCTCCACGGCAGCGGCGCAAGTCCCATGGCGGCCACACCCGCCGTCATCGCCACAACCATCGCTTCGGGATCAGCCTTGGGCATGGGCTTTTCTTCCAGCACCAGAGCGCCGAGCCGGCACTGGCGGCTGGCACTTACCGCCTTGGCGCGGCCGTCCCAGACCACGCCCTCGCGGGTTTCGATCTGTTCAGCGAAATGCTCTTCGATTTCAGTGCGGCTCAAGGGCGCCGCCAGATAGATTTTCTGGTCGCCCGATGCGCCATCGGTGGTGGCCACCGCCAGCCAGTCATGGACGGCGAGGCCATCATGCTCCGGCAACTGCGCGCCGCCGCCACCCGACAGGCGATAACGGCGTTCGCCGCCGCGCGCCTGGGCGATGCGGTCGGGGAAGGCGAGGGCCACGAGGACGCCACTGCCCAAGTCCGATGGCCCGTCCTTGATAGCGGCGATCTGGCGGATTTGCCTGGCCGATTGGCGGATGCGGTCACGGGCGGCTCCTCGCACCTGCGCCAGGCGTTCGGTGATATCGGCACCGGCCTGCCGCCCCAGTCCATCGCGTTCCGACAGCAGGGCCGCCAGATCGCAGGCCATGGTGCTTTGCCCGCGTATGACCATGTGGGCGAGGCGCGGATGCAGCGGCAGTTTCACCATGGCCTTGCCCATCGCCGTGATGCGTCCTGCCGCGTCAATGGCTTCGAGGCGCTTCAGCAGGTCTTGCGCCTGGGCGAAGGCGGCGGCGGGCGGCGGATCGAGCCATGGCAGCGACGAGGCATCAGAAACACCCCAGGCCGCCAGTTCCAGAACCAGTGGTGCGAGATCGGCGGCGAGGATTTCCGGCTGGTCATGGGCGGCAAGGGCCCGGGTTTCGGCCTCGGGCCAGAGCCGGTAACAGACGCCGGGGCCAAGCCTGCCGGCACGGCCGCGGCGCTGGCCGGCGGCGGCCTGCGAGACGCGCAGCGTTTCCAGCGCCGTCATGCCGCTGGCCGGATCAAAGCGCGGCACCCGCTTGAAGCCGGTATCGATGACCGCACCGATGCCTTCGATGGTCAGGCTGGTTTCGGCGATGGTGGTGGCCAGCACGATCTTGCGTTCGCCCGGCGGCGAAGGCTTGATCGCCGCGTCCTGCTCGGCAAAACCCATGGCGCCATAGAGCGGGCGGACCACGGTGCCTTTGGGAAGTGACGAGGCATTGAGCGTGTCTTCGGTGCGGCGGATTTCGGCTTCGCCCGGCAGAAAGACGAGGATGCTTTGGGTTGTCTCCGCAAGCGCCCGGAACACGGCGCGGGCGGCATCCTGCGAAATGGTCTGGCGCTGGGCCTTGTCGAGGTAGCGGGTCTCGACCGGGTAGACGCGGCCCGGCGCAGCGATGACCGGCGCTTGCCCCAAGTGTGCGGCAAGGCGCGCCGCATCAAGGGTTGCCGACATGACCAGAATCTTCAGATCGTCACGAAGCCCGCGCTGGATGTCGAGCGTCAAAGCCAGGCCCATGTCGCCATCCAGCGAGCGTTCGTGGAATTCGTCGAAGATGACGAGGCCGGTGCCGGAGAGTTCGGGATCGCTTTGCAGGCGGCGGGTGAGGATGCCCTCGGTCACCACCTCGATGCGGGTGCGCGCCGAAACCTTGCGATCAAGGCGCACGGCATAGCCCACGGTTTCGCCAATCTCTTCGCCAAGCGTCTCGGCCATGCGCCGGGCGGCGGCGCGGGCGGCGAGCCGTCGCGGTTCCAGCATGACGATCTTCTGGCCCTTGAGCCAGGCCGCATCAAGAAGCTTCAGCGGCACGCGCGTCGTCTTGCCAGCACCGGGTTCCGCGACAAGCAGTGCCGCAGGACCATAGGCCAGTGCTGCACTCAGTTGCGGGATGATGGCATCGACGGGGAAATCCATGAGGGTCAACTCATGGACCGGCGTTCGAATGTCAAGCCAGTGATATTTCATACTTTATTCTGTCATCCCGGTTTTCGCCGGGATGACAGAGTTTTTATTTGTAAAATCAAAACTCTAAGCTCGAATCACTTGCGTGCATCGTGGCACTTCGCGGAGAGGGACAAGAACTTACGCCAGTTCGCTGGCCCAGGGCGGGTCGGCGCCGGGGCGGGAGACGGTGACGGCGGCGGCGCGCGCTGCGAAGGCCAGGGCCTTTTCCAGATCGCCGGCACCGATGGCGGCGATGGCTCTCTTGTCGAGGAGGCCCGCCCTGCTCAGTGCTGCCAGCAACCCGGCGGTAAACGTGTCGCCAGCCCCTACGGTGTCGGCGACCTTGACCTTCACCGCATCGAGCCGCACGCTGGCGCGTTTGGTATAGGCCTCGACACCTTCGCTGCCCTTGGTCACAACCACGATCCTGGCGCCGGCCTTCAGCCATTTCTTCGCGGACTTGGCGAAATCCGTCTTGCCCGTCATCCAGACGACATCCTCATCGGAGATTTTCAGGATGTCGCACATGGCAATCAGGCGGTTGAGGCGGGCGAGATGGCCACGGCGGTCCTTGATCTGACTTGGACGGATATTGGGATCGAGCGAGATGACACGGGATTTTGCTTCGCGCTTCATCAGCGCTTCGAGTGTTGCCCCGCCCGGTTCGGGGATCAGGCTGATGGAGCCGAAATGCAGGGCCGCAACCTTCTTGTCCAGCTTCGGCAAATCTTTCCTCGTCAACATGCGCTGGGCGGAATAGTCATCGAAAAAGGAGTAGCGGGCATGGCCATCGCTGAGTTTGACGAAAGCCAGTGTCGAAGGCCGGTCCCAGACCCTGGCGTATTTGAGATCGACCTTGCTGGCCTTGAGCCCCTCTTCCAGCATGTCGCCGAAGAAATCGCTGGAAAGACCGGCGAAAAGCCCGGTCGGGATGCCAAGGCGGCCCAGTGCTATGGCGGTGTTGTAGACCGAGCCGCCGCAGAAGGGCTGGTAGACCGGGGCGCCGTCTTTCGATAGTCTCGGCAGAAAGTCGATCAGCGCCTCGCCGCAGCACACGATCATGTGATCCTCCAGAAAGGCCTTGTTTTTCAATATCTATGCGGCATTCCCGACCCAATGGCAATAAGTCAGTTGCAGTGAATTATTGCCATAATGTTTGACTAAATGGAAAAAAGTACTATTTGAGCGGCGCACATCAAAAACAGCGGAAAGATTCTCATGACACCGCGTATCATACCTGTGGACCCGTTTGACATCGTCGTCTTCGGCGCCACAGGCGACTTGGCCCAGCGCAAGCTTTTGCCAGCCCTCTTCCACCGTGACCTCCAGGGGCAATTGCCCCCCGGCGCCCGCATCATCGGCGCCTCGCGCCGGGCCATGACGGCCAAGGCCTTCAAGGCCTTCGCCAGGGCCGCCCTCGAGGACCATGTGGCGGAAGCCGAACGCATGCCTGAAAATTTCAAGCGCTTCCTCGACCGGCTCGACTATGCCGCCGTCGACGCGGCACAGGAACAAGGCTGGGCTGACCTGGAAAAAATCCTGGCCAGCGGAGCCGAACGCATCCGCGTCTTCTATCTGGCGGTGGGACCCGATCTCTTCAGACCGATCTGCGAAAGACTGGGCAAGCATGGCCTGGTGACACCACAAACCCGCGTGGTGATCGAAAAACCGGTGGGCAAGTCCGGGGCTTCGGCCAAGGCGGTGAACGACGCTATCGGCCAAGTCTTCACGGAACCGCAGATCTATCGCATCGACCACTATCTCGGCAAAGAGACGGTGCAGAACCTCATGGCGCTGCGCTTCGCCAACGCGCTGTTCGAACCCCTGTGGAACTCGGCGCATATCGACCATGTACAGATCACCGTGGCCGAGACGCTGGGCGTCGAGGGCCGGGCTGGCTACTATGACACGGCAGGCGCACTCCGCGACATGGTGCAGAACCACATGATGCAATTGCTCTGTCTGGTCGCCATGGAGCCGCCCGCTTCGACGGCGTCCGACGCGGTGCGCGACGAGAAGCTGAAGGTGTTGAAGTCGCTGAAGCCGATGACCGCCGGCAGCATCGCGGCGGCCACGGTGCGCGGGCAATACCGCGCCGGTGCTGCCAGTGGTGGTGCCGTGCCGGGCTATCTCGAGGAACTGGGTTCTTCCGATTCCAAGACCGAGACCTTCGTGGCGCTCAAGGCCGAAATCGGTAACTGGCGCTGGAGTGGCGTTCCCTTCTACCTGCGCACCGGCAAGCGCCTGCCGTCGCGGGTGTCGGAAATCGTCGTCACCTTCAAGCCCATTCCCTATTCGGTGTTCGAAGCCTCGGCTGGTCCCATCGCCTCCAACCGGCTGGTCATCCGGCTGCAGCCCGACAAGGGCGTCAAGCTGTGGCTGATGATCAAGGACCCCGGCCCCGGCGGCATGCGGCTCAGCCATGTGCCGCTCGACATGAGTTTTGCTGATGCCTTCGGGGTGCGCAATCCGGACGCCTATGAGCGCCTGCTGATGGACGTGATCCGCGGCAGCCAGACGCTGTTCATGCGCCGCGACGAAGTCGAAGCGGCCTGGGCCTGGACCGATCCCATCCTCGAGTCATGGGCTTCTTCAAGCGAATTGCCGAAGCCCTATACGGCGGGCACATGGGGGCCATCCGCCGCCGTGGCGCTGATCGAACGCGACGGCCGCACTTGGCATGAGGATCAGTATCTATGATTGAAGCAGAACGGATTTTCGATACGCGCGGCGACCTGGCGGATCATCTCGCCGCCGATGTCGCCGATGAATTGCGCCGGGTGATCGCCGCCAAGGGCAAGGCGGTGCTGGCCGTCTCGGGCGGCAGCACGCCGAAGCTGTTCTTCGAAAAACTCTCGCAGGCCGAGCTGCCATGGGCGCGGGTGACGGTGACGCTGGTCGACGAGCGTCAGGTGCCGGAAGACAGCGAGCGCTCCAATGCCAAGTTGGTGCGCGAGGCGCTGTTGCAGAACCACGCGGCGGCGGCCCATTTCGTGCCGCTGTTCCGCAATCCCGATGCGGGCAAGACGGCGCCGCTCGATGTCGTTATCCTCGGCATGGGCAGCGACGGGCATACGGCGTCGTTCTTTCCCAAAGGCTCGGCACTCGCCACGGCACTTGATCCCGATAGCAGCGAGCGGCTGATCGAGATGCAAGCGCCCGGAGCCGGTGAACCGCGCCTCACCTTCACGCTGCCGGCTCTGCTTTCGGCGGGCCGCCTCAGCCTGCATATCGAGGGCCAGGACAAGCGCCAGGTACTCGACAAGGCACTGGGCGAGGGTTCACAGGATGACATGCCGGTGCGCGCCGTGCTGCGCGCCAAGACCCCGGTGACACTTTACTGGTGCCCCTGAAAGGAGATCAAATGTCCGTTCACGGAACAATATCCGATGTTACCGAAGCCATCGTGGCGCGCAGCAAGATTTCGCGGGCGCGCTATCTGGCCCGCATCGACGAGGCGGTGGCGCGCCAGCCGAAACGCAAGGCGCTGGGCTGCGCCAACATCGCCCATGGCTTTGCCGCCTGCGGTCCCCATGACAAGAACGAACTGCGCAACGGCTCCGGGCCGAACCTCGGCATCGTCACGTCGTTCAACGACATGCTGTCGGCGCATCAGCCCTTCGAGACTTACCCCGAAATGATCCGCGTCGCGGCCCGCGCGGCGGGCGGCACGGCGCAGGTGGCGGGTGGCGTTCCGGCCATGTGCGATGGCGTGACCCAGGGCGAGACCGGCATGGAACTGTCGCTGTTCTCGCGCGATGTCATCGCGCTCTCCACCGCCGTTGCCCTGTCGCACCAGATGTTCGATGCTGCGGTGTATTTGGGCGTCTGCGACAAGATCATCCCCGGCCTCGTCATGGGGGCCTTGTCGTTTGGCCATCTGCCCGCTGTGTTCATTCCGGCGGGACCGATGACATCGGGCCTGCCCAACGACGAAAAGGGCAAGGTCCGCCAACTCTATGCGCAAGGCAAGGTCAGCCGCGAACACCTGCTTGAATCCGAGGCGCAATCCTATCATGGCCCCGGCACCTGCACCTTTTACGGAACCGCGAATTCCAACCAGATGCTGATGGAAATCATGGGCCTGCATCTGCCGGGCTCGACCTTCGTCAATCCCGGCACGCCCTTGCGCGACGCCATCACCAAAGCCTCGGCCAAGCAGGCGCTGGCGATCACCGCGCTTGGCAACAATTACCGGCCCATCGGCCGCATCTTCGACGAGAAGGCGGTGGTCAACGGCGTGGTGGGGCTTCTGGCGACGGGCGGTTCGACCAACCACACCATGCACATCATCGCCATGGCGGCGGCGGCGGGCATTGTGGTGACGTGGCAGGATTTCGCCGAACTGTCGAAGGCCGTGCCGCTGATGACGCGCATCTATCCTAATGGCAAGGCCGACGTGAACCACTTCAACGCGGCGGGCGGCATGGGCTTCCTGATCCGCGAGTTGCTGTGCGAGGGCCTGCTGCACAAGGACGTTTCAACCATCATGGGCGAAGGCCTCGATGGCTATACCAAGGAAGCCCGGCTTGGTGGCGATGGCGAGCTAACTTATGCCGAGGCTGCCGCAACCTCAGGCGACCTGTCGGTGCTCAGGCCCTGTGGCCAGGCCTTCCAGCCAACCGGCGGGCTCAATGTGCTGAACGGCAATCTCGGCTGCGCGGTGATCAAGTCGTCATCGATCCCCGATGACCGCCATGTCATCGTAGCCCCGGCGCGGGTGTTTCATTCCCAGGAGGAGCTGCACGCGGCTTTCAAGGCGGGTGAGTTGAACCGCGATGTGGTGGCGGTGGTGCGCTTCCAGGGGCCCAAGGCCTGCGGCATGCCGGAACTGCATCGCCTGACGCCGCCGCTGGCGGTCTTGCAGGACAAGGGCTTCCGCGTGGCGCTGGTCACCGACGGACGCATGTCTGGCGCCTCGGGCAAGGTGCCCGCCGCCATCCATGTGACGCCCGAAGCGGTGGACGGCGGCGCCATCGCCAAAGTCCGCGACGGCGACATCATCCGTCTTGATGCCGATGCCGGGACACTGGAGGTTCTGGTGGATGCTGTGGAATTCGGACGGCGCTTGCCGGTGCAAGTTGATCTGTCAAAAAACAATTCCGGAACCGGCCGCGAATTATTCGCGGCCTTCCGCACCATCGCCGGACGCGCCGATCAAGGTGCATCGATTTTCGAGGTGGCATGACATGACGCGCAACTATCAAAAGGGCCTCGAAGCCTCCCTGAAGCTGGCGCCGGTGGTGCCGGTCATGGTGATTGAAAACCTTGCCGACGCCGTGCCGCTGGCCCGGGCGCTGGTCAAGGGCGGGCTGCCGGTTCTCGAGATCACGCTGCGCACGGCAGCGGCGATGGATTGCATCCGGGCCATCATCGCCGAAGTCGAAGGCGCTATTGTCGGCTCGGGCACGGTGCTGACGGCGCAACAGTTGCGCGACAGCGAAAAGCTCGGCTGCACTTTCGCGGTGTCGCCGGGTTCCACATCGCGGCTCCTCGATGCGGCACAAGACCACGACATCGCCCTGCTTCCCGGCGGCGTCACCGCATCGGAATGCATGGCGCTTCTGGAGCGGGGCTATGCCATCCAGAAATTCTTCCCCGCCGAACCAGCCGGTGGTGCGGCTTACTTGTCATCACTCGCCTCGCCGTTGCGCCAAGTGAAATTCTGCCCGACCGGCGGCATCACGCCCGAAACGGCGCCAAAATATCTCAAGCTCTCAAACGTCATCACCATCGGCGGCTCGTGGATGGCGCCGAAGAAACTGGTCGAGGCCGGTGACTGGGCCGCCATCGAAGAGCTGGCGCGCCAGGCGGCCAAACTGAAATGAAAACCGTGGCGCTGATAGCCCATGACCGCATGAAGCCCGAGATGGTGGCTTGGGCACTGCAGCATGTGGAACGACTGATAGCGTTTTCCATAGTTGCCACCGGCACCACCGGCGGACAGGTGCAGGAGGCCTGCCCGGCCTTGTCAATCAGGCTGCTCAAAAGTGGCCCGCTGGGCGGCGACCAGCAGGTGGGCGCCCTGATCGCCGAGGGCCGGGTCGATGCCCTGTTCTTCTTCACCGATCCATTGAGCGCCATGCCGCACGATGTCGACGTCAAGGCCCTCACCCGGCTGTCAACACTCTACAACATCCCGATGGCCTGCAACCCGGCGACCGCCGACTATATCATCACCGGGAAGTCGCTGAGCCCCTGAGTGGCCGTCAGCCGCGCCGCCGCCGTCTTCTCTCGCCGCCGTCATCGCCCAGGGTGATGATTTCCTTGAGCGGCGGCAGCGTCACCACTTTTGACAGTTCGGCAAACACCGCCGTCTTGTGCGGGATGGCCATGGCTTCGACGAAGTGCTGCTGGAACTTCGGCTCCACCGCCGTCTCGATTTTCTCGATACGGCGCACCACGGCTTCGATTTCGTCGCGGGACTTGGAATTCAAGAGCGCGATGCGGGCACCCGTTCCCGCCGCGTTGCCGGCACTCTGCACCTTTGACAGATCGCAGTCGGGGATCAGCCCCAAGATCATCGCATACTTGACATCGATGTGGCTGCCGAAGGCGCCGGCCAGTCTGATTTTGCCAACCTGTTCGATGCCGAGCTTGTCCATCAGCAGGCGCACCCCGGCATAGAGTGCGGCCTTGCCCAACTGGATGGCGCGCACGTCGTTCTGGGTGATGCGGATCATCGGTTCGCCGTGGCGGATCACATAGTTGAAAGTGCGCTTGTAGGCTTCGATGCGCGGGCTTCTCGCCGCCATCGACCCATCCACGAGACCATCCTGATTGATGACGCCCGCCAGATACATTTCGGCGATGGCCTCGATGATGCCGGAGCCGCAGATGCCGGTGACGCCGGTCTGGGCGACGTGATCCTCGAAGCCCTCCTCATCCGACCACAGATCGCAGCCGATCACCTTGTAGCGCGGCTCAAGTGTTTCAGGATTGATCCGTATACGTTCAATGGCGCCCGGTGCGGCGCGCTGGCCGCTGGAAATCTGCGCGCCCTCGAAGGCGGGGCCGGTGGGCGAGGAACAGGCGAGCAGCCGCGTTTTGGACCCCAGCACGATCTCGGCGTTGGTGCCGACGTCGACAGCCAGCATGATTTCGCCGGACTCATGGGGCGCCTCGGAGAGCACCATGCCCGCCGTATCAGCACCAACATGTCCGGCGATGCAGGGCAGCACATAAGCCCAGGCGCCGGGATTCAGTTTCAGGTCGAGCTCACGGGCCAGAACGGTGATCGGCAGTCCGGTGGCCAAGGCAAAAGGCGCGCCACCCAGTTCGGTTGGGTCGATGCCAAGGAACAAATGGTGCATCACCGGGTTGCCGACGAGCACCACTTCGAGAATGTCATTCAGTTCGATGCCGCCGGCCGCTGCCACTTCAACCGCCAGCGTGTTGAGAGCGGCGCGGATGGCAAGGGTCATTTCCTTCTCACCGCCCGGATTCATCATCACATATGAGACGCGGCTCATCAGATCCTCGCCGAAGCGGATCTGCGGATTCATCAGGCCCGCCGAAGCGGTGACCTCGCCGGTCGAGAGATTGGTGAGGTGCGCCGCAATGGTGGTGGAGCCGACGTCGATGGCCAGCCCAAAGGCCTTGTCATGGAAGCCGGGCCAGATCGACACCAGGCGGTTGCCGCCGCCCGGCGCGCGGGAATAGATCGCCGCCGTGATCTTCCAATCACCCTTGCGCAGTACTTTCTGCAAAGCGGCGATGATCGGCAGGTCGCAGGTGACATGACCGATCTGCCACTGATCCAGCAATGCCTTGTAGACACGTTCGAGATCGGAGGACGGCTTGTGCATGTCCGGCTCTTCGACTTCGATATAACAAAGCTTCGTGCAGGGATCGAGTTCGATGGCGCGGGTATCGGCCTCCTTGCGAATGACCTGCTTGTGGACCTGGCTTTCGGGCGGCACGTCGATGACGAGGTCGCCAATGATCTGCGTCTGGCAGGAAAGCCTCCGGCCACTCATCAGTCCACGGAGCTTGTCATAACGCTCTTCGACCTTGGAGAACGCCGACACATGCGAGGCCGCCGAAGTGATGCCATGCTTGGCGAAATCGCCCTCACCGACGTTGATCTGGCAGCGCCCGCAGATCGCCCTGCCGCCGCACACCGAGTCGATGTCGACGCCGAGCGAACGCGCCGCCTGCAAGACCGGCGTTCCAAGCGGAAATCGCCCGCGCTTGCCGGAAGGGGTGAAGACGATGAGGGGATTGGTTTCGGTCATCTCAACTCCGGCGGCGGCGCTCCTCGCGGGCCTTGCGGCGGGCTTCGATGTCCTCGTTGGACGAAATCTCGCCCGCCGCTTGCGCTGCGGCAGAAGGTGCCGCCGTCATCTCGCGGAACCTGTTCGTCCAGAACTTGCAATTGCGGTCGGTGCCGTTCAGCACATTGGCTCCAAATATCGCATGCATGTCTTCATCATGCAGCGGGTTCATGATGGCGCTCGTCATGCCATGGCTGGCCGCCATGGCCAGGAAGTAGCCGGTCAAGGCGCGGCGGTTGGGCATGCCGAAGGACACGTTCGAGGCGCCGCAGGTGGTGTTGACCTTCAACTCCTCGCGCAGGCGGCGCACCAGGCGGAACACCTGCTGGCCAGCCGTGCCCATGGCGCCGATCGGCATGACCAGCGGATCAACCACGATGTCCTGCGGCTTGATACCATAATCGGCGGCGCGCTCGACAATCTTCTTGGCCACCGCGAAACGCACGTCCGGATCTTCGGAAATGCCGGTCTCGTCGTTGGAGATGGCGACCACGGCGACATTGTATTTCGCCACCAGCGGCAGGATGGCTTCGAGCTTTTCCTCTTCGCCGGTCACGGAATTTACAAGGGGCCGGCCCTTGGCGGTTTCGAGTCCGGCCTTCAGCGCCGAGGTGACGGAGCTATCGATGCACAGCGGCATGTCGGTGATCGACTGGACGATTTCCAGCGTCTGGCGCATCAGCGGCGGCTCGGACTCGTTGGGGTTGACCGCCGTGACACCGGCGTTGATGTCGAGGATATGGGCGCCGGCGGCTATCTGGGCGAGCGCGTCCCTGATCACCGTCTCGAAGTTTCCGGCCTGCATTTCGGCGGCGAGTTTCTTGCGCCCCGTCGGGTTGATGCGCTCACCGATCACCGTGAAGGGCCGGTCGAAACCGATGATGTGCTGGCGCGTGGCAGAGGCAACGAGGGTGTGGGTCATTGGGCTTTGCCTCCATTGGCAATGAGGGTCTTGATGAGGTCTGGCGTGAAACGGACTTCGAGATCGGCCTTGGCCTTCTCGACTTCGGCGGCGAGATCATCGCCGACGGCTATGGGCTCGGAGCGCCGCCAGTCGGCGAGGTAGCTGTCGCTGTCGGTGGCGCCACCACGCATCGCCGCCATGTCAATCGCCTCCATGAAGCGGGTGTCGAGCATGCGCTTTTCTTCGCGGCGCCCGATCCTGACGGAGACGGCGGAGGGAATGTCGCGCCAGTAGGTGATGATCAGATTGGCCATGATAGGCCGCTATATGCCCGGTTCCGGAAACGGCGGATAGCGTGAAAGCGACATAGCGGCACGGAGAGACGAAATACGGGGGAGCCCAGCCGATTTATCGCCTTGACCTGCCCAAGGCTCTGGCCTGGCGCCATTAAGTTTTGTTAATGCCATGTTTTATCAGCGGATTATCAGTGTGGCGGGTCTTTGGTGGAGACTGAAAACAATTACCAGTCCGCTCACGATACGCGAAAGGCGATCCATGAAATTTCTGTCAAACTCCTCCATCCTGGCTCTGTCGGCCGCCGCCACCCTGCTGGGTGTGGCCACCTTCACGCCCGCCATACCGGCACAGCTTCTGCTGGCGCCATCCCTGGACAGCGCCCCCGCCGCCAGCGTCCAGCTTGCCGCCAACACCGGCAAATACAAGGACGGAAGCTACAAGGGGCCGGCCTATGATGCCTACTACGGTCTGGTCCAGGTGGTTGCCAATATCAGCGGTGGCCGCCTCGTCTCCGTCGACGTCCTGCAATTTCCGAAACATCAGAACACCAGCCGCGCCATCAACCGGCGCGCCCTGCCGTGGCTGGAAACCTCGGTGATCAAGGCGCAGGGCACACGCGTCAACATGATATCGGGTGCCACACTCACCAGCCGGGCCTATCTTTTGTCGCTGCGGGCGGCGCTGGCCAAGGCCAGCTGATCATGACCAAGCGCTACACCCGCCTGGTGATGGGCATGCCGGTCACCGTCGAGATCGTTGATGCCGCATCATCCGGCGTGATCGAGGCGGTGTTTGATTACTTCACGGCTATCGACCGGCGCTTCAGCACTTACAAAGTCGACAGCGAGATCAGCGCCTGCAATCGCGGTGACATTGCACCAGCCCAGTACAGCAGCGATATGCGCGAAGTGCTGGCCCTGGCGGAGCGGACCAAGGCCGAGACCGGCGGCTTTTTCGAAATCCGCAGGCCCGATGGCTGCATGGATCCCTCCGGCATCGTCAAAGGCTGGGCGGTGCGCAACGCGGCCAACATCATCCGCCAGGCCGGTTTCAGGAATTTTTATGTCGATGCCGGAGGCGACATCGAGGCCAGCGGCCACAATGGCGACGGCGAAAGCTGGCGGGCCGGCATCCGCAACCCCTTCAACGCTGATGGAATC
Organism: Aestuariivirga sp.; assembly: GCA_046594125.1. Lineage (GTDB taxonomy): Bacteria > Pseudomonadota > Alphaproteobacteria > Rhizobiales > Aestuariivirgaceae > Aestuariivirga. Next base: position 3,883 of record JBKJQD010000305.1, on the reverse strand, counting down.
GTCAACGCCGTGGCGCTTGACGGGTGCGGCATCGCCACGTCGGGCAGCTATGTGCGCGGCCAGCACATCTATGATCCACACCACCCGGGGGAAAGACTTTCCGATATCGTCAGCCTGACGGTCATCGGCCCTGATGTGCTGGAAGCCGACCGCTTTGCGACCGCCGCCTTCGCCATGGGCGCCGACGGCATCTATTTCATCGAATACCGCCCGGGCCTCGAGGGCTACGCCATCGATGCCCAGGGCATCGCCACCCAGACCAGCGGCTTTGGAGCCTATGTGATATCATGATGAATTTCATCGACAACGGCTTGAACCAGATCACCATGTACCGGCTGGTGCTGTACTATGTGGCGGCACTCCTGTCTGTGGCCTTCGGACTTGGATTACTTGGGCTGGGACCTGATGGGCTTGGCAACATGGCCTTCACTGCCGCGGTGATCATGGCCGTGTGCTGGCTGGCCAACCGTCTCTTTGCCATGGCCTTCCGGGTGCCAGTCAACACTGAGTCGATCTATATCACGGCACTCATCCTGACGCTGATCATGCCGCCCATCGCGGTCTCCGACGTGGCCGGGATCGAAGGGTTGGGGCTCGCCTCGTTCGTGGCGATCGCCTCCAAGTTCCTGCTGGCCATCAACCGCAAGCACATCTTCAATCCGGTGGCCATCGGCGCGGTTGCCTCAGGGTTGCTGCTCGAACAGCCGCCAACCTGGTGGGTCAGCGGAAATATTCTTCTGCTGCCGCTGGTGGTGCTGGGCGGACTGCTGATCGTCCGCAAAGTGCAGCGCTTCAAGATGGTTGGCAGCTATGTCGTGGCCAGTATCGCGACTACGCTGCTGCTGACCACGCCTGACATGTATGGCGAGGCGCTGTCGCAACTGGCGCTTTATTCGCCCTTGCTGTTTGCTGGTTTCGCCATGCTGACCGAACCGCTGACGGCGCCGGTGGCGCGTTGGCCGGGCATCTTCTATGGCATCATCGTTGGCGTGCTTGCGACACCCAACATGCATGCTGGCGAATTTTACTTCACGCCCGAGATGGCATTTCTGGCCGCCAACGTCTTTGCTTATGCCGTTAGTCCCAAGGGCCGCTTCAAGCTGACCCTGGTGCGCATCGAACAAATGGCTTCGGGCTGCCATGATTTCGTATTCAAGCCCGACCGCAAACCGGTTTTCAAGGCCGGACAATATCTCGACTGGACGCTGGACGTCAGCCGCCCCGATGACCGGGGCAACCGCAGGCCCTTCACCATCGCCTCCGCCCCCGGCGACCAGGAAGTTCATCTCGGTGTGAAATTTTACAAAGGCCCCAGCGCCTTCAAGCGCTCGCTCCTCAACATGAAACCGGGTGATGTCATCTATGGTACGCAAATCGCCGGGGATTTCACCTTGCCGAAGGACCGTGATGAAAAACTTGCCTTCATCGCCGGCGGCATCGGCGTCACGCCCTTTACCAGCATGATGCGCGACATGATCCAGCGCGGCGATGACCGCTCGGTGGTGCTGCTCTACGGCAACAACAGCGCCAAGGAAATCGCCTATGCGGACGTTTTCGACAGGGCCGAACGCGAACTTGGCATCAGGACCATTTACGCCGTGGCCGAAGGCACTCCTGCTGATACCAACCTGCACCATGGCCTCATCGATGCGGCATTGATCCAGCGCGAAATGCCCGACTATCTGGAACGCACCTTCTATGTCTCGGGCCCGCGCGCCATGGTGCTGGCGTTCCAGTCGGTCTTAGGCGAACTCGGCATCACCCGGTCGCGCATCAAGGTGGATTTCTTCCCCGGCTTTGCCTGAAACCTCAGACCGCCTTCTTCCTGAACAAGCGGCTCCACAGCCAGATCACCACCATCGCGCCGATGACCTTGCCGAAGAAGCCGGAGTATTGGCCGGGCTCGTAGATGCCGATGAACTGGCCGAGAAAGGTGGCGACATAGGCGCCGGCGACGCCGAGGATTGTAGTGAGGATGAAGCCCTTCGGCTCGTTCTTGCCGGGCATCAAGAGCTTGGCGATGACGCCGACGATGAAGCCGATGGCGATGGTCCAGAAGACATCCATGGATCAGGCGCCGAAGAAGGTGCGCGACAGGATGCCGATGATGGTGGCCAGCGAGCGCACCGCGTCCAAGGGCACGTTCTGGCCGTTCAGCGTGCCGGTGGCGCTGACTTCCGAAGCCACCTTGTCGGTCTGGCCGTCGACCTCGACATCGACAAAGGCGCTTTCCTTCATGATGATCTGGCCGCTGATGCCGTCGGCGGTGGCGAAGACATCGGCGTCACCGGTGGGCGGAGCAAAAAGCGCGTCGTCATTACCTTCGTCAGCGGCGGGAAGGGTCAGCACCAGGTCATACTGGTGCTGGTTGCCGACATTGGGCGTCTCGGTGAAGGGCATGTTGCCCTTGAGCTTGTAGTCCTTGCCGCCGCACTTGGCCGAAATATCCATGAACCAGGATTCGGTCTGGTAGGCATAGACCATGTCGCCGTTCCACACGCAGCCCTTGTCGGAGGGCAGGCCAGCCGAGGGCACGGTGAAATTATTGAGCTGGATGGTATCGACGCGCTCGTCGATCAATCCTGACTCCTTCGACTTGATCTTCTTGAGGATCGAATCGCGCAGCAGGCTGGCCGTCGTCGAGGGGTTTTCCGGCTTCAACATCATGCTGCCGGCGAAGCGGGCGTTGGAGGCCGGCACCTTGCCCAGCGCCAGATAGTTCACCGCCATGGTGGCGCCGTCGGTAAAGCCATCCGACTTGACGATCCAGCCGCCGGCATATTGCGTGCGTTGCAGCTTCTGGCCATTGCTCGGATTGACCAGCGCGCCATTGCCGGTGACGGCGCATTGTTCATTGGTGCCGGAGATGATGCCGCCCTGGGCGCCCTGGCAGGTGATCTTGAGCGTGGTATCGACCTTGGGATCGCCGAGGCCCACCGTGAAGGTGTCCTTCAGCGTATCGTCACGCAGCGACGGCATGGAGGCCTTCATCGAGAAATTGAGCGTCTCGGCGGCGGCGGCTGCCCCGGCGGCCAGCATCATGACGGCGGCGGCGGCGGACAAGGTTCTGATCATGGCTTCCAATCCTCTGTTATCGGGCGGCACAAAACACGATGGAACGTGAACACAAACTGAATGGTGCGGTCAATGGGAGAACGGTATCATCCTAGCCGATGATCTTCGATTTGCGGAGTCCCTCGATCATTGCCGCATCAAGTCCCAGCACCTCGGCCAGCACCTTGTCGGTGCCATCGCCCAGCCGTGGCGGAGCCTTGTCGTATGCGATGGGCGTGCCCGAAAACTGAATCGGATTAGCCACCCCCGGCACTTGCACACCGTCGTCGCGGGTCAGGCCGATCTGCACGCCGCGGGCCAGCACCTGTTCATTGGCAAAGACCTGATCGATGCCGAGGATCGGACCGCAGGGCACCGCCGCTGCCTCCAGCGCAGCGGTCCACTGGGCGGTGGTGCGGGCCAGCATCGGGCCAGTCAACAAAGGAATGAGCTGCTTGCGGTTCTCGACACGGCCGCGATTGCTGGCAAAGCGCTGATCCCCGGCCAGCGCCGGGACGCCGATGATCGCACAGAACTCGCGGAACTGGCGGTCATTGCCGACGGCGATGATCATGTAACCATCGGCGGTCTGGAAGGTCTGGTAGGGCACGATGTTCTGGTGGGCGTTGCCCATGCGGCCCGGCACCTTGCCCGACACCAGATAATTGGAATTCAGGTTGGCGAGCATCGCCACCTGGGTGTCAAGCAGGGCGGCGTCGATGTGCTGACCCTCGCCGGTTGCCCGCTGGTGTACCACGGCGGCGATGATGGCCGTTGCCGCATAGAGGCCGGTGAACAGATCGGCCACCGCCACGCCCACTTTCTGCGG
>JBKJQD010000154.1:0-5573 GCA_046594125.1 Aestuariivirga sp. | reverse complement strand
AGCATCACTTCTGGCGGCCCGCGGCGTTCCGCGAATTACTCGATAGCTTCTGCGCCGGACGCACCACGCGCCGCACCAGCGTGTCGGAGCTTGTCGACCGTGTGACGGACACGGATGCCGAAGCCCTGGTCGCCGCCGAAGTCGCAACCCGAAATCTGCCGCTGGTTGGCGGGCGCGACATTGCCGAGATCGCCGCGCGCCTTTCGGCCAAGGCCGCCGACCGCCGCGAAACGCCGCTGGCCCGCGCCAAGGCCGATCAACTCCATGCCTATCTGGGTGTCGCCGGTGAAGCCGCCACGATTGACACGGCACTGGCGAAGATCGAAGGCGGCTTGCGCTATAAGGGCGCCCGAAGTTACTTTGCAAAGCGGCTGTTTGAAATGGAAGAGCTTGGCCTCAATCCGCGCCGCTTCCATTTCAGCGCGGGCTTTGGCCGCGAACTTGAATATTATACCGGCTTCACCTTCCAGATCGAGGCCGATACGCCCCATGGCCCAGTCGCCGTGGCGGGTGGCGGGCGCTATGACAATCTGCTCGCCGACATGGGCTCGCCGGTTCCGGTGTCCGCCGTGGGCTGCGCCATCCACACTGATCGTCTGAAGGCGGTGCTGGCATGACCACGCTGACACTGGCCATTCCCTCCAAGGGCCGCCTCATGGAGGCAACGTCGGAGCTTCTGGAAAAATCCGGCTTCGCCATCGCGCGCCTTGGAGCTGATCGCGGCTATCGCGGACGCTTGACCGGCATCGACGGTGTCGAAGTCGCTTTCCTCTCGGCCTCGGAAATCGCCCAGAATCTGCGCGATGGCAAGATCGACATGGGTGTGACCGGCGAGGATCTGCTGCGCGAGAAAATCCCGCCCGATGATCCGTCCACGGAGCTTGTGCTGCGCTTAGGGTTCGGCCCCGCCGATGTCGTGGTGGCGGTGCCCTCCTGCTGGCTCGATGTCGCCACCATGGCCGACCTCGACGAGATCGCCGAAAGCTTCTACGAGCGCCATGGCCGCAGGCTTCGCGCCGCCACCAAGTATCACAATCTCACGAGACGGTTTTTCGCGGAAAAGGGCGTCACTGGCTACCGCATCGCCGAGAGCCTCGGCGCCACCGAGGGGGCACCCGCCGCGGGGCTGGCGGAGATCATCGTCGACATCACGACGAGCGGTGCCACGCTGGCCGCCAATCACCTGAAAATTCTCGATGACGGGGTGATCCTGAAATCCACCGCCGTGCTGGCGGCCAGGCGCTCGGTAATGGGCGATCGGCGGTTAACCAGAATCCAGGAAGCATTGGCTGCCACCCGCTGATTCCTGCTGCGCAGGCCCGCCATATTTGCTAACAAACCCTTAATGGTGTGTAGCGGAGTGGGTCACATGGTGAGAGTTAGCCTGTTTGTCCTCGTGGCGGCGATGGCTGCGGCTTCCCCGGCGCTGGCGGATGGCAAGTCCTCCCAGCTTGGCCTCAACTGGAGTTCCGGGACCAATACCATCATCATCATCGTGGTCCCGCCGGTCCATGGTGATGGCACCAGCGATGAACCGCGGCGGCCGCGGGCGTCCAGCCTCGGCATCGACCAGGATTATTACCGTTGCAGCAGCGGCGTCTGCAGCAATTATTGAGTTTGGCGTTTCGTGGAGAGTTTGACATGCGCGTGATCATCCTTGCCGCCGCACTGGCCGCCCTTGGAGCACAAACGGCGCTGGCCGAAGACCTGGCCCTGCCGGAGCCCGAGAGCACGCGCGCCACGCTGCCGCATTCGCCGATGCCAGCTCAGCAAGAAGCTCTGGCCCTGCCGGAACCCGAGATGGAGCCGGTTGCGCCCTATGTGCAATACGGCTGCCGCCAGAAGGACGAAAGCCAGTGGCTGACCAATTGAGGGGTAGCCAGCCTTCATAAGACTTTTCCCTTCTCACTGCACGAAGTGCGGGGAGAAGGAGAAACAGGGGGGCCCCGATTCCGATACTCTTCAGCGGCTGATATAGACCGAGGCAGTGATCTGCTTGCGAATCTCGTCAAAGGCGGCGGAGACGTTGTTGCCGGAGCCGATGTCGAAGAAATTCTTGGCGAGATCCGTGGTGCAGTTGCGCAGGCGGTTCACGGTTTCGATGTCATCGATATTGTAGGCGACGGTCATGATGGTGATGTTCTGCGCCTTGGCATTCTCGCAGATCGACGAGAGGTTCTTCTGGCCCTGGTTGACATTGCGCACCCCCGGGCCAAAGCCCGGCTCGGTCTGCATGCCGTCGGTCAGCAGTATCATGACCTTCTGGGTGTTCTTGTCGCTGTAGCTGGCGCCTTGGGTGAACGGGGCATCGGGTGACAGCACTTGGTAACCGAACTCGGCGCCCAGTGCGATGTGCGTCCAGGCGTAGGGGCGCATGTCTTCAAGCTGGGTCTTGAGCGCCGCGAAGTCAGTGGTGAGCGGCGCGACGGTCAGGTGATTGGGCGCATAGGCGGCACAGCCGTCCCCGGCATGGACCTTGGCCTGGGCCTGTCCCCACTTGGTATCGCCGCCGGTGGTCGGCGTCGCGTCGGTGAGGTTGTAGGGATATTTGCGGTCCTGGGTGCAACCGGTCCAGTTGCCGGTGCCGCTCTGGCCTTTCACATAGGCGGCGGGCAGGGTCACGTAAACATGATGCGAGAAGGGCACGAGGCCGATCTTTATCTTTTTGGGATTGGCCACTTCGAGGTCGCTGATCAGTTTCTTGGCGGCATTCTTCATGGCCACATACTTGACCTGGCCACCGAGCATATCGTTCATCGAGCCGGAGTAATCCAGAACCAGCACGATTTCCGCACGGCGGTCTTCGGGGATGTTGATTTCGGTCGTTGCCACCACTGTCATTGCGGAAAATCCGGCAATTTGCATCAGGCCCACTGGCAGGTCGAAAGAGGCCGAAGCTTCGACGGTCTTGCCGCTGAACTTGAAATCCGAGGTGATCTCGCCCGCCGCCACACCAGCCCGCTCGATGTCATGGTCGAAGGTCGCATGGCCAGCGGCAATGCGCTCGGAGTTTGAAAGATTGCCCGCCGCCGCCACCGCCAGTGCTGCCGCGTCGAGCGACGCCTGCAGCCGTGTCTGGGCATTCGAATAGCGTACATAGTCGATGGCGAGACCGCCCGCCATGAGAAGCGGCACGACGCTGAGGGCGAAGACCACCGCCGTGGCACCGGACTGGCACGTCCGGAAGCGCCTGAGAACCGATCCTGCTAAACGCTGACTTACCATGATCTTGCTCCTCTGTCCCAAACTGGGACAGTTGCATCTGCTGTGGAGTGCAGGGAGCAAGGCCCGGTCCGCCCGGTCAAAGGCGGGCCGCCACCGGAAATCAGGGTTTACAAAGGATTAAAACGGGCGCCTGGCTCGCATGGCCTGGGTCAGCGTGCCCTCGTCGAGATAATCCAGTTCGCCGCCCACCGGCACGCCATGGGCCAGCCGCGAGGTGGCGATGCCCAGACCTTTTAGCCGTTCCATAATGTAATGGGCGGTGGTCTGGCCCTCGACCGTGGCATTCAGCGCCAGCACCACTTCCTTGACCTGGGCTCCGGCCGCCCGCTCGATGAGCTGGGCAATCGCCAGATCTTCGGGCCGCACCCCCTCGATGGCCGACAGCGTGCCGCCCACCACATGATAAAGGCCGGACCACGCACCGGCCCGTTCCAGCGCCCACAGGTCGCCCACTTCCTCCACCGCGCAGATCATCGTGCGGTCGCGCCGCGCGTCCACGCACAGGGTGCAGGGATCGATGGTGTCGACATTGCCACAGTGCGAACAGACCGTGACGCGCTGCTCGGCCTCCGCCATCGCCGCTGACAGGGGCGCCAGCAAGCGCTCGCGGTTCTTGATCAGATGCAGCGCCGCGCGCCTGGCCGAACGCGGTCCCAGCCCCGGCAGCTTGGCCAGCAGCTGGATCAACCGTTCGATCTCCGGCCCGGTGGTCCGTTTCGACATCAGAAAGGCAGTTTCAGCCCGGGCGGCAGCGCCAATCCGCCGGTGACCGATTTCATCTCTTCGGCCATCATCGCTTCCGACTTGGTTTTGGCATCGTTGTGCGCCGCCATGACCAGATCCTCGACGATTTCCTTCTCATCGGCCTTGAGCAGCGAGGGATCGATGACGATGCCGGTCATCGTGCCCTTGCCATTGAGCGTTATCTTCACAAGGCCGCCGCCCGACTGGCCGGTGACCGTCGATTGTTCGAGTTTGGCCTGCATCCCGGCCATGCGGCTTTGCATGGCCTGGACCTGCTTCATCATCTCACCGAGATTCTTCATCTGTCTCACTTGATGGTTGGGGAAGGGGGGTGCCGGGTTCGCGTACATCGATGATTTCGGCGCCGGGAAAACGCTTGAGCACGGCCAGCACGTCGGGATGTTCACGCGCCGCGCGGAACAGGCTGTCGCGGCTTTCCTGCTTCTGCTGCGACACCGGCTTTTCGCCGCCGTCCCTGGCGACCATCACCATCCAGCGCAGGCCGGTCCAGGCTTCCAGCTTCCGCGACAATTCGCCGGGCAGGCCCGGATGGGCACCGGCTTCCAGCGCCAGCTCCACCTGGCCGGTACTAACCCGGATCGGCCGCACCAGACGCTCCAGCTCGCCCTTGAGCTTGATGTCACGCTTCTCGGTGGCCAGCGCCAGAATATCGTTGAAGCTCGAGAAGGCGCGGGGTTCGGTTTGCGCCTCGGCCACGGCGGTTTTCGGCGCCAGCATGGCAAGTGCCGAGGCTTGCGGCTCGCCACCGCGCGGCGCCTCGCGCGCTGGTAGCGGTACGATACGGTCAACCGGCGGACCGGGCTGCTTCACCAGTTTCGCCAGGTCTTCGCCGCCTGGCAGGCCGGCGGCATAGGCCAGACGGATCAGCACCATCTCGGCGGCCTTCAGCGGGTCGGAATGAAGTTCGGTCTCCTTGAGGCCCTTGAGCAGCATCGACCAGGCCCGGGTCAGATGCGCCATGCCGATCTTCGCGGCATGTTCAGCGCCACGGGTCTTCTCGGCCTCGGTGCGTGAGGTATCGGCGAGGGCTTGATCCTTCACCACCTTCAGCCGCGTCACCCAATGCACATAGTCGGCAAGGTCGGCCAGGATGGTGCGCGGGTCGCCGCCGCCATTATATTGCGTTTCGATCTCGCGGATGGCGGCTGCCATGTCGCCCGCCATCACCGCCTCAAACAGGTCGATGATGCGCGACCGGTCCATGAGACCCAGCATCGCGGCGACATCGGCGGATTTCACATGGCCCTCGCCATAGGCAATCGCCTGGTCGAGCAGCGACAGCCCGTCGCGCACTGAGCCTTCGGCGGCACGGGCGATCATGGCGAGTGCGTCGGGATCGGCCTCGACATCCTCCTTGACCGCGATATTGGCATAGTGGCTGGCCAGCAGAGCGGCATCGAGTCGCTTCAGATCAAAGCGCTGGCAACGCGACAGAATGGTGACCGGCACCTTGTTGATCTCGGTGGTGGCGAAGATGAACTTGACATGCGGCGGCGGTTCTTCGAGCGTCTTGAGGAGCGCATTGAAAGCACTCTTCGACAGCATGTGAACTTCGTCAATAATATAGACTTTGTAGCGAGCCG